>NZ_JBRRCU010000024.1:0-53212 GCF_056759195.1 Stenotrophomonas sp. STEN083
TCAACCCAAAAGGGTAGGTTTGTTTGGCGCGGTTGTTGTGCCGCACCTTGCGCGGAAACAGCCTTACCCGGTAACCCCCCCGCCCGAGCATGGCTCGGCACTACAGGTCACTCCGTTCAGCGATCCAGCGCTTCGCGCAAGGGCTTCAGGAAGCCGGCAGCCGCAGCCACAGGATCCGCCGTCTCACTTATCACCGAGACCAGCGCACTACCAACCACCACCCCATCGGCATCCACCGCCATTGCCGCCGCGCTGGCCGCATCCTTGATGCCGAAGCCCGCCACCACCGGCGCGCTGGAACGGCTGCGCAGCAAGCGCAGGCGCTCACCGGCCGCGGAACTGTCCAGGCGTTCGGAGGCACCGGTCACGCCAGCGAAACTGACGTAGTACAGGTAGCCTTGCGCGGCCTGGCACAGGCTGTCCAGGCGCGCGTCGCTGCTGGTCGGCGAAGCCAGCAGAATCAAAGCCAGCCCGGCTTCGGCGAATGCGGCACGCGGCTCATCTGCCTCTTCCGGCGGCAGATCCACCAGCAGAATGCCGTCCACGCCTGCCGCCACCGCCTCTTCGGCATAGCGCGCATAACCACGGATCTCGACCGGGTTGAGATAGCCCATCAACACCACCGGGGTGGTCGCGTCGGCCTGGCGGAACTGCGCCACGGTATCCAGCACATACTGCCGCCCTGCCCCGCGCGCCAAGGCACGCTCGGAGCTGCGCTGGATGGTCGGGCCGTCGGCCATCGGGTCGGAGAACGGCACGCCCAGCTCAATCACGTCGGCACCGGCCTCTACCAGCGCATGCATCACCGGCACAGTCGCCCCCAACGAAGGATCGCCGGCGGTGATGAAAGGAATCAGCGCCTTACGGCCGGAGGCACGCAGGCGGACAAAGCATTCGTCAATTCGGGTAACAGCCATCTCAGGCACATCCTTCAATCAGTTCGACCGCATCGGGCTGGCCCCAATAAATGGAGGTGATCAGGCCGTCGAGTGTTTCCAGGCGCAGGGCCAGCTTGGCTGCCTTGTCGGTCCAGGTCAGGTAGTCGCCGTTCGGCGCGTTATAGGCATGCGGGCTGGTGACCACGCCCGCCGGCAGATGCTGCTTGGCCTGGGTGACTGTCATTCCCACCCACAGATTGAACGGCGTCACCTCGGCACCGGGCGCCGGGGCGGGGACCTCCTGGCCAGGTTCGAAGGGTGTATTCACCTCGAAGCGCACGATGCGATCGGCGATCACCATCATCGACATGTTCTCGGGCAAGGAGCCCTTGTCGTAGTACTCACAGTCACCTTCCATCGCCTCGCGCATGCCGTGCGAGACGAACGCCTTGTCGCCCGGTGCCTTGCCGAACGGTGCACCGATGCGCAGCTCACCCAACTGAGCCAGGCTGGCCGCGGCACTGGTAGCGGGACTCCCTGCCGGGGCGGGTGCCTGGGACGGCTTTGCTGCCGCGGGCGCAACAGCCGCCGGCGGAGCTGCAGCAGGTTCCGGCGCGGGGGCTGACGGCGCACATGCGGCCAAGGCCGCAATCAGGCCCAGCAGCAAGGGCGTGCGCAGCGAACGGGGGCGCGCGAAGTCGACCATCACAGCACCAAGCCTTCGCGCGCGGCGATGGTATGCACGTCCTTGTCGCCACGGCCGGACAGATTGCACAGCACCAGCGCGTCCTTGGGCAACTCACGCGCCAGCTTGATCGCATGGGCGACCGCATGGCTGGATTCCAGCGCCGGCAGGATGCCTTCGATGCGGGTCAGGCGATGGAAGGCGGCCAGCGCCTCCTCATCGGTAATGCCCACGTACTGTGCGCGACCGGTATCGGACAGGAAAGAATGCTCGGGGCCAACGCCGGGGTAATCCAGACCGGCCGAGATCGAATGGGTTTCGGTGATCTGGCCATCGTCATCGCACAACACATAAGTGCGATTGCCGTGCAGCACGCCCGGGCGACCGGCCGAGATCGAGGCGGCGTGGCGACCGGTATGGATACCGTCGCCGGCAGCTTCGGCACCGTAGATCTTGACCTCGCGGTCGTTGAGGAAGGCATGGAACAGGCCGATCGCATTGGAGCCACCACCGACGCAAGCGGTGATCGCATCAGGCAGACGGCCATAGTCTTCAAGCATCTGCGCACGCGCCTCGCGGCCAACGATGGCGTTGAAGTCACGCACCATGCGCGGATACGGGTCCGGGCCAGCGACAGTACCGATGATGTAGAAGGTATCGCGCACATTGGTGACCCAGTCGCGCATCGCTTCGTTGAGCGCGTCCTTGAGCGTGGCCGAACCGCTGCTGACCGGCACCACGGTGGCACCGAGCAGCTTCATCCGGTAGACGTTGATTTTCTGCCGCTCGATATCGGTGGCGCCCATGTACACCACGCATTCGATGCCCAACCGCGCAGCCACCGTGGCTGAGGCCACACCGTGCTGGCCGGCACCGGTCTCGGCGATGATGCGGGTCTTGCCCATGCGCGCAGCCAGCAAGGCCTGGCCGATGGTGTTGTTCACCTTGTGCGCGCCGGTGTGATTCAGGTCCTCGCGCTTGAGCAGGATCTGCGCCCCGCCGACGTCCTTGCTCAGGCGCTCAGCGTGGTAAATCGGGCTGGGCCGGCCTACGTAATGCTTCAGGTCCTTGTCGTAGGCGGCAATAAAGGACGGATCGACCCGCGCCTGATCGTAGGCGGCTGCCAGTTCCTGCAGAGGCCCGACCAGAGTTTCGGCAACGAAGCTGCCACCAAAGCGGCCAAAGTGCCCACGCGCATCAGGGAAGGCGTGGAAATCGGAGATCGACTGATCAGTCATGACGTCACGGCTACAAGGAACAGGCACGCACTCTAACGCAGGGCTGATGACATAAAAATGGATAATTTAGCCACTACATGTTAGAAAAACTCACATGAAGATCAGTCAATCCCTGCCTTCGCTCAATGCCTTGCGCGCCTTCGAGGCCGCCGCACGCCTGCGCAGCGTCAGCCAGGCCGCAGCCGAGCTGCATGTCACTCACGGAGCGGTGAGCCGGCAACTGCGGGCGCTGGAGGAAGAGCTGGGATTCGTCCTGTTTGAACGCGACGGACGCGGCATCCGCCCCAACGCGGCTGGCCATCGGCTGCTGGAGGCGACTTCCGGCGCGTTCTCGCAGCTGCGCGACTGCATTTCCTCGCTGCGTCGACCGCAGCGCAATGACGCCTTCGTACTCGGCTGCCCCGGCAGCCTGCTGGCGCGCTGGATGATCCCGCGCCTGCAGGACCTGCAACGCGACCTGCCCGGCCTGACCCTGCACCTGGCAGCACAGGATGGCGATTTCGCCCCGCGTCTGGATGGGCTGGATGCGGCACTGATGCTCGGCCAGGCGCCTTGGCCGGCCGGCTGGCAGGTGCATGCGCTGGCGCCCGAGCGGATCGGCCCGGTGTTCAGCCCTTCAATGCATGGCGCGCATGTACTGGCTCGGCAGCCGATCGATGCCGTGCTAGGCCACACGCTGTTGCATACGCGCTCACGGCCACAGGCCTGGCCGACCTGGGCTGCACGCAGTGGGATCGATGCGGGTGAACTCAGCTACGGGACTGAGCTGGAGCATCTGTATTACATGCTGGAAGCAGCTGTTGCGGGATTGGGCATCGCTATTGCGCCGGAGCCCTTGGTCGCGGATGACCTGGTCAACGGCCGCCTGATCGCACCGTGGGGGTTTGTCGATACTGAAGGCTGCTGGGCGTTGTGCACTGCTGGTGATCAGCAGGACCCGCGGGTGGCCGCACTGGCGGAATGGCTGCGCAAGCAGCTTTTGTAGGTGCTCTTAGCCATTGTGGGAGCGGGGTCAGCCGCGAAGCTGGCAATGCTTGAAAGGCCTCAGAGCTTACCCCTCCCCAACCCTCCCCTTTGCTACGCAAAAGGGAGGGAGCAACGGCGCTGGCACCTGATGCACCTGTGGCTTCGCGGCTTACGCCGCTCCCACAACTGCCCACTGTGCTGCTCCTAACTTCAACTTCCTTGCGTCGGCTGTGCCAGCCGCTGCTGCACGTCCTCACGCAGGCGCGCCAACTCGACTTCCGCCTGCTGACGCTGCTGCATGCCTTCGCGATGGATGCTGCGCACCTCTTCGACGGTGGCAATCAGCTGCTCGTGCACATGGCGCAGGGTCGCCACATCGATCACCGCACGCTGATTGGCCTTGGCCGTTTCCACTGATGTCTGTCGCATCAAATCAGCATTGCGGCGCATCAGCTCATTGGTGGCGTCGTCGATGGCATTGGACAGATCCACCGCGTTCTTCTGCTCGCCCAGCGACAGCTGGATGGCGAACTGGCGCTTCCACGACGGGATGGTGATGTCGCGTACGGCGTTGAATTTCTCGATCAGCTGGATCGCATTGGCCTGGATCAGACGGATCATCGGCAGCGACTGATCGGCCGCATGCTGCATGACGGTCAAATCACCTACACGTTTGTCGAGCAGGCGGATCGCGTTATCGATCTCGCCACGACGAATGCGTGATTGCGGATCTTCCAGGCCGACCAGCGCTTGCAACTCGTTGTTGAGCTCGGCCAGGCGCTGTTTGCCCGCCGCGATGTGCAGGCCAAGGCTCTGCCGCTCGTCGCGAACGATGGCATGCATGCGGTCGAACTCACCGACACGCTGGCCCATCTGTGCCTGCTGGGTGCCGACATCACGCAGTAGGCTCTCGATCTGCTGGTTGGTATCGCTGAACTTCTGCACCAGCTCGCCCTTGGAGGCGCGCATGCGGTCGATCAGGCCACCGATCACCGGCACTTTGGAACGCTCGTTCAAACCATCGAGCTTCAGCGAGCGGGCAATGCGTACCACTTCACCCAGCTTTTCGCCCGAGGCATCCAGGTCACGGTTGCGCACATGATCCAGCAACTGACTGGAGAAGGCCGCACTCTTGCCCGCTGCCTCGCGGCCGAACACGTGCAGATTACCCGGGCTGATGTCGTCCAACGTACGCACGATCTGCGCGATCTGTGGACGGTCCGCTTCGCTTAAGCCCAAGGCGACCAGCATGGTGCCATCAACATCGGCGGAAGGGCCGGCCGGCAGCGGCAATGTGTCCTGGGTCATCAGCAGTTCTCCTTGAGCAAGTGGCGCCATGCGGCGCGCGAGCAATCATGTGCAGAATGGTTCTCAGCGCAGTCTAGCCTGCATCGCCGTCACCTCGTCCAGAATCCGGGCCTGCGCCTGGGCGGCCTGTTCCAGTTGTGCCTGCTTGTCGGCGGCGCGCGCAGCCAGGCTTTGCTGCCGCCAAAGCGGCAACAACACGTCGCGGATGCGCTGGAAACGCTCGACCAGCTCTACGCCCTGGGCATGCAGCAGGCGTAGCTGTTCGACCTCGGACTGCCGCAGCCGGGCTAGTCCACGCAGATGTTGCAGGCGTCGCTGCAGCGTGGCCCGCGCCACCACCTCGGCAGGCGGCGGTATCGCCTCGCCGGCAGCAGCCCAATCATCGATGGCTGCAACTGCCATCTGCACCCGCGCGACCTGCTGCAGATGCTGGCCAAGCTCCTGCTGCAAAACCAGTACGCAGTCGTCGGCACGTAACAAACAGACATCGAGCTGGGCCGCCAGCTGCTCGGCCCGCGCCTGCGCCTCGATATCGCGACCCAACAACCGCCCCAGCAATCCCACCGAATGGCGGATCTGGCGCCCATCGGCTGCCGACATCGCCTGGCGAATGTTGTCCATCTCCGCGACCAGCCGAGCCGCTGCCATTCCGGTCTGAGGCGTACCCAGCAGCTGCTCGATCGCGACCAACAGTTCCGCGCCATAGCTGGCCACTGCCAGCGCGTCATCGGCCTGCAGCGCTGGCGGCGCAGGCAGCGGCAACAATGGCGGCGTCACTTCAGGCATCGTCCGGCGCTTCATTGCCACGACTGCCCTGCTGCCCCGGCACCACCACACTGCCGCCGTAGAAATGCCGCATCAGCGCTTCGTCCAATGCCTTCTCTTCCGGCGTGCGTGCGCGCCGCACGCGCGGTGCCGGCTTGCTGCCCGCACCGCCGTCCTTGGACAGCCAATCCTGCAACTGTGAGGCCAGGCCGGCCAAGGCATCGCCGACCTCGCCCTGCCGCTGCTGTGCAGCGGCCAGCACCTGCAACAGCGGGGTCAGATCCTGCGTTGGTGCTGCAGGTGCGGTTACTGCAGCAGGCGGCGCTGCGACCACGGCCGCAGGACGCTCGGCAACCGCCTGCAACAGCGTCACGATCTGCTCCCACGGCGCTTCAACCTGTGCTGCAACCGGCGCAACCGGTGCGGGCTCTTCAGCACGCAAACCCTGCAAGCCGCTGGCGATATCGGCCAACTGCGCGACCATGCGCGCGCCAGTATCGGCATCGTCGCCGCCCATCGCCTTGTCACGCATGAAGTCGCGCTTGATCTGTTCCCAGCGCGCCAGCTGCGTCGCATCCAACACCTCGCGTAGTTCACCCAGCTTGAGCAGGTTTTCCTCGGAGCCACTGGTCAGCAGTTGCGATTCACCGAGGTAGTGATCGGTCACCAACTGCTGCAGCTCGGCTGCATTCATCACCGGCGAAATCTTCTCCGACAGCTTGTTCATGTTGCGGTAGCTGCCCTGCAGCCGGAACGGCGGCTCGACTCGGTACTTGTCAGCCTGCGCGGCACTGGCGATGTATTGCTGGTTGACCCGGTACACCACCTCGCGCACCTGCATCAGTCGCTGCAGGGTGGCGACGATCTCGTTGATCTCCGCACCGCTGTAAGCGTGGCTGAGCGCATTGGTCGACACCTCCTTGCCGCCAGCCTTGTCGACCAGCAGGTAGAGGTCGGCCAGGTCACGGGTGGCCATCGGCGCCAATACCTGGCTGGAGGTCAGGCTGTTCTCGATGTAGCTGAGCTTGAAGGCCTCTTCCATGCCGCCGAGCACATCACCCAAGTTGTAGATGTCGGCCCGGTTGGCCAGCATGTCCGGCACCTTGAACACTTCACCGGACTCGGTGTAAGGGTTGCCGGCCATCACCACGCAGAATTTTTTGCCGCGCAGGTCATAGGTCTTGGTGCGGCCCTTCCACACGCCCTCGATGCGACGGGTGCCGTCACACAGGGAAATAAATTTCTGCAGGAACTCCGGATGGGTGTGCTGGATGTCGTCGACATACAGCATGGTGTTGTTGCCCATCTCCAACGCCAGGTTGAGCTTGTGCAGCTCCTGCCGTGAGGTGGCATCCGGTGCCTGCTCCGGGTCCAGCGAGCGCACTTCGTGGCCCAGGGCCGGGCCATTGATCTTCATGAAGACCAGGCCGAGCCGGTTGGCCACGTATTCCATCAATGTGGTTTTGCCGTAACCGGGCGGGCTGATCATCATCAGCAGGCCCATCAGGTCGCTGCGCTTGTTCTCACCCACCGTGCCCATCTGCTTGGCGAGGTTGTCACCGATGATGGGCAGGTAGACGTCATTGATCAGCTTGTTGCGAACGAACGAGCTCAGCGGCCGCGCCTGGAACTCGCTCAGGCGCAGCGAGTCACGCTCACGCGAACTGATGCGATGACGCAGCGCCTGGTAACGCTCGAAGCCGGGCTGGAACTGGCGGCGATGTGACTGCCAGCGCTGCAGGAAATCATCCACCGCCAACTGCAGGTGGCCTTGGGCGATGCGCGCGTGTTCACCGAGCAGGCCACCGATATCGGCGATCAAGGTCACCTCGCGCACCTGGCTGCGCAGGGCACGCTCACCCAGCAGCATCGCAGCAGCTTCCGGCACGTAACCCGCCATGGCGGCAAACTTCGGCTGCCCGCACATGGCCTGCAACCATTGCACCGCCTGTGCCCATTGCAGGGCAAGACGCGTATTCAAGCGCTGCAGGCTGCGATCGAATGCATCAGCCTGGCCGGCGGCCTGCAGCTGCTCGCGCAGGCCGGTAAGCAGCTGGCGTGCGTAACCACTGAAGGCGAAGTTCGGCTCGCCGTTCGCCAGTTCGGCCAACAGATACCCGGCAGCCAACACCGGAACACCGCTATCGAACGGCAAGCCGTGCTCTTCCTGGAAGGCCGCCAATGCCAACGCGATCTCCGCGCGCAAGGCTTCGAGCCCGTCTCGCACATTGAACAGCTTGGCGATGGCGAACGCACCAGCTGCACGTTCCAGCCACTGACTGACTTCTTCACGCTTGCCCTCGCGCGCCCAGAACAGCAAGGCAAGTGCACGCGGACCGGCTGCATGCACCAGCGAACCTGCCGCCTGGTACAGCGGCAGCATCGCCTGCAATATCAGCGTGGCATCGTGATCGTGGATGCCCTTCTCGTAACCTTCGCGGTAACGCGGCGCAGCGAAGTCGCGCACCCGCTTGGCCAGCGCGTCGGCCTGTGCGGCTTCGCGCAACAACAAGTCGATGCTCAAGCCGTCGCGTCCATTGATGGCCGCATCCAGCAGCAAACCTGCCAGGTACTCACCGCGATAGAGTGTTGGCGATTCAGAATCCAGCGTTACCGGCCAGTAATCGCGCAGCTCTTCCAACTCCGGGTCAACAATGGCTTCGTAGTAATCGGTGCCGGTCAGATGCACGGCCAGTCCATCGCCGCGTGGCAGGATGGTGAGGTCCAGCGGCTGGGTATTGACGCTGAAGCGGTGCCGACCCAGGCGGATGATGTTGCCGCCGCCCTCGAACAGGTCGCTGCGATCACGCAGTGCACGCACCGCCTGGTCACGCACGCCCTTGAGGCGTGCCTCCACATCGTCGGCCTTGACGCTGTCCTTGTAGTCGCGCAGACGCTCGGCCAGCTCGCGCAGCTTCAGGATCAACGGGTCACCGGCGAAGAAAGCGTTCAGCTCATCAACGGTGGTGAAGCGTTCGGTACGCTTTGCCAGGCCATCGAGGATGCGGTTTGCTGCGTCCAGTACCGACTGCGCCTTGCGCTGGCGCGCATCCAACAAGGTCTGCTTGTGCGACTCGAAGGTATCGAGCAGCTCCTCGCGCTTGTTGAGGATGTCGCCAAGGAACTGCTCGTGTTCGCCGAACTGGCTCTCCAGCTCCTCCAATTGCACCATCAAGCGCGACAACTGCTCGTCGGCACGCTCCGGATCGGTCGCCAGCCCCAAGGCGCTGGTGATGGCCTGGCTGAACAAGGAGAACTGTGCGCCGAACTGAGCCACGGCTTCGGCCGAGCCCAGCGAGCGGCGGCGCTGGTCGGCACGCGCACGGGCCTGGTTGAGCTTGGCGTAGATGGCGGAGATGGCTTCGACCACGCGCGTACGCTGCGCGGCATCGTCCACCTTCAGGCTGGCCATCAGCTCGGACAACATGTCCAGGTCACCCGACATCACCTGCATCTGCGCGATCTGCTCGGAGAGCTGCTTGGCGGTCTGCGCTACCTGCGCGGCGGCATCCAGCTCCTGCAGGCGATCAGCGAAGGGCTGCAATGCCTTGTCGCTGCCGAGGAACTCACCGGCCGCTGCACCAACCCGATCATGTGCCTCCTGCAGTGACACATTCATCGCATCGATGGATGCAACGTCGACGTAGCGGAAGTCGCGCACGGTCAGCAGGCGGCCACGCAGCTTGCCGATGTCGCCCAGCGATTCCACGAACTCGCCGATCTTCGCCCAGTTCTGCGGCTGCAAGCGCCCAAGCAATGTCTTGTGCGCCGCGGTGACGTCGGCCATTGCCTGCGCCGATTGCTTGCGGATGCTCTCGACCTTTTCATACTCGTCGAGCATCGATTCGCCGGTTGCGCTGATCTCGCGCAGCAGCGTTGCCGCGCCGTCGCAATTGGCGTCATCCAGCCAATGGTGGGTATCAAACAGGCGACGCGCATTATGGGTCAGCAGCTCGTAGCGCGGCAGCGACACCTCGCGGCTGTCGATCTCACGCCCGAGATCCAGCAGATTGGAGATGCCGCGCACCAGCTCGGCATTGCCGATGCGGGCCATGAAGCTGGTGCCTGTCGGCGTATGCGCAGCAAACTCATCACTGCTGAACGGGGTCTGCCATACCTGCATCGGGTGGACGCGGGTAGGCTCCTCATTCTCGGCGTTGAACAACACCATGCGGCCATCGCGCATGAAGGCGTAGCCCATGCCGAACACCGGGTTCTGCAACACGCGCTGGATGCTGTTGTAGACAAACAGCGCCGACTTGCCGGCTTCGCGCTCGTAGAAGATGTACAGCATGTCCTCGCCGTTCGGCGAACGGATCGAGCGCTTGTAGCGCATGCCCTGCATCGAGGCGTCGAAGGCCTTGTGCTCGCCGCTTTGCAGGTAATAGCCGCCGGGGAAGATGACGCCATGGTCATCAGGCAGCTGCACACAGGCCTGGACGATGGCGTCGTTGCGCACCACCTTGCCGGTCAGCGTGTTGTAGATCAGGCCGCGCCAGGTGTCTTCGCGGTAAGGCTGGATCTTCAGCAGGATCAGCGAGCCGACCTTGGCGAAATCAATGGTGGCATCGTCCACCGACTGGGTGCTGTCCTCGACCGGCTCGCTGTAGACGCCTTGCCCGGTCTCGGTGTTGTTCTCGACCTTGATGGTCAGGTCACCGCCGGTGGTCTCGACGAAGATCGTGTCGAGGATGTTCAGGTGCGGGAAGCGGCCACTGATCAACATATCGCGACCGGCACGCACCCACTCGAAGTCGAATGGCGGCGGCAGCGCGATATCGCGCTCGCCACGTGCATCGATATAGGTCAGTTCGCCGCTGGGCGCCATCGCCCAACGGAATACACGCACATCGGTGCTGCGCTCACCAATCTGGAACGCGGCCAGCAACTTGCCGTCGCGCACGATCAGCTGCAGCAGACGCGCATTCTTGTAGTACGCGTAGAGCTCGCCGAAGTCATGGACGAAGCCGGCCTGCGACAGGAAGCTGCTTTTCAGGTCCACCGGGGTAACGTCGTAGCCCTCGGCACCTTCGACCAGGCGATAGAGCCCAAACACGTCTTCGATGCGGGTCTGGGTCTTCAAGCCGATGAAGACGTTGTAGCCGAACAACAGCAGGTCATCGCCGACCTGCACCACATCGCGGCCAACGCAGTTGTTCTCGCTGCGGATACGGAAACGCCCGATCACTTCCATCCGGCTATCGCCGAACTCCTGCAAGCGACGCTGGTTCAGCGCTTCCACCACCTGCCGCAGGCGTGCACCCTGATCGCTCAGGCGTTTGCGCAGCACTTCATAGGCACCGCCCTGCGCCACCGCCTGGTCAGCGATGGAACCGCCTTCCGGCGTGGTGGCGGCGTCCAGATTTGTATCGGCCATCGGTTGTTCCCTGCTCTGACATCGGCAGATTCCGCCCTCGGGACGGAATCCCTGACGCCCTCATCCTCGTGTGCTACTGGCTCCAGCCATGCAGCGCATCAACGCCCCACGCGGTACAACCGCGCAGGGCATGCCTTCACTCAGCCTGCGTCCGAATCCGCTGCGGACGTGTCGGCGATACGCCGCGCCGGCAAGCCACGCGCGGACATGTCGACGCCGAGGTAGCGCTGCATCAGGTCCTGCACGATCGGGCTCTTGTCGGTCAGGCCTTCGATCGACTTGCCCAGCGACACCGCCTTGACCAGGTTCTCGAACATGCCGCCGTCGCCGCCGACCATGTCGATCTTGGCGTTGCGCAGCGCACTGGCGATGACCTCGGCATTCTCCTTGGTCACTTCCTTGCCGGCGTCGATCGCCGCCAGGGCCTGACGCAGGCCGGTTTCCAGGGTCATGCGGAACTCTTCGTGGCCGCGTGCGGTATCGCCCAGCGAATCGATGGCCTGGAACTTGCGGGTCAAACCGTCCGCCTCGGCGAGCAGCTTCTTCTCGATGACCGTTGCTTCCGCCAAGCCCAGCGTTTCGGTTGCGGTCGCCTTGGCGCGGCCCATCTGTTCCTCGCCCTGTGCACGCGCGGCCAGCTGTTCGGCCAGCACCTTGGCTTCGGCCGTGCCCTGCTTGAGGTTGGCATCGGCCATTGCATCGACCACGCGGGCCTCGGCGATACCGACCTTTTCGATGGCCAGCGCACCGGCTTCCTTGACCTGGGCATCGGCCAGACCGGGCGCAGCGCGCTCGGCGCGCACACCATCGGCCAAGGCCTTCTTGGCTTCGGCCTGCTTGCCTGCGGCGTCGAACTCGGCCTGCGCCAGCGTGGTGATCTCCACCGCGCGGTGCTTGGCCGCGGCTTCGCTGGCCTCGGCTTCCTTGACCTGCTTGAGCATGGCTTCCTGCGCCTGCGCCTCGGCTTCGAGGATGGCGACCTGCTTCAGGCGGTCGGCCTCGGACACCTGGCGGACTTCCTTGATGCGCTCTTCTTCCTGCGCCACGGTCTTGTCGATGGAGATGCGTTCGCGGGTGATGTTGGCCACGTCCATCTTGCCCTGCTCGACCACCTTGTCACGCTCCACGCCCTGCAGCTGCACTTCGCGGTCAGTGGTGACCTGCTCAAGTTGGCGCGCACGTGCAACGCGCTCGACTTCGATCGCAACCGCACGCTGACGGTTCTGTTCGGCCACTTCCACTTCGCGCAGGCGATTCTGGTCGCGGATGTCGATCAGCTGTTGCGCTTCAATGCGGGCGTTTTCGGACAGCTGGCGCTGCTCCTCCTGCACCTTCAGGGTTTCAGCCTCTTCGCGGGCACGGATGGTGTCCACCTCGCGGCGCTGACGCGCTTCGGCTTCAGCCTGCTGACGCTCAAGCGCGAGCGTGGCTTCCTTGGCCTCGACATTCTTCTTGGTGATGGCCAGGCGCTCGTTCTGCGCCAGCTCATTGGTGATCACGTTCTGCGCGGCGGTCAGCTCGGTGATCTTGCGGATGCCTTCGGCGTCGAGGATGTTGCTGGGGTCGAGCAGCGACTTCGGCGTCTGCTCCAGGTAATCGATGGCCACGTCTTCCAGCGCGTAACCGTTCAAGTCATTGCCGATCACCGCGATGATTTCGTCACGGAATTCCTGGCGCTTCTCGAACAGCTGGGTGAAGTCGAACTTCTTGCCCACGGTCTTCAAGGCTTCGGAGAACTTGGCATTGAACAGATCATCCACCGCGTTCTTGTCCGAGGCGCGATCAGCGCCGATGGCCTTGGCGACACGCAGCACGTCAGCCTGGGTCTCGTTGACGCGCAGGTAGAACGCCACGGTGATGTCGGCACGCATGTTGTCGCGGCAGATCAGGCCTTCCTTGCCACGGCGGTCAACCTGCAGGGTGATCAGGCTGATCTTCATGTGCTCGGCGCGATACAGCACCGGAATGATCAAGGCACCGGTGAAGTGCACCTTGGGTTGCGCGCTCATGTCATTGACGATCAGCGCGGTGCCCTGATCGACCTTTTTATAGAAAGCTTTGAACAGACCCGCCAAACCAAGGAAAAACACCAGCAGGGCAGCTACCCCGATAATGAAAGGGGCCAGCGCAGCAGTACTCATCAGTGGATCTCCTTGTCGCCTGATACATCAGAAGGGAAAACGTCCAAGCCTGGCAGGTCGGTATCAGCGACCACCAGGTAGTGATTCTTGTCGTGCAGGTATTCCACCAGCCGCACCCGCTGGCCACGCGCCAAGCGGCTGCCATCGCGTACACGCACATGCAGGATCAGACCGGCGCCACCGTCGTCCATGCTGGCATAGCCCTGCGTGGCAGTGACTTCCGGCGAGGTGACCTGGGCAAGCCGACCGAGGATCGATTCCTGGGCAACCGGCCGCAGCTTGAGCAACAGTCGGCGGATTGGCCGCAGCACCCAGGCCGACACCACCGCACCGGGAATCAGGGCGGCAATGGCCACCACCGTGCCCACACCCCAGCGCAAGGGCGCCGGCAGTGACTGCAGGAAAAAGAGTTGAACCAGATAGGTAATGGTCCAGCCAAAAAAGGCCAGCAGCAACACCACCAGCATGGTCGGTGCACCACCGAGGCCGAGCCGGGCGAACATCGCGGCAAGGCCGGTCGCTCCGTGTTCACCGCCATGGGAATGAAAATCGGCGCCGTCGCCGCTACCAATGCCACCTTCATCGACGATACCGGTCGCGGCCAGCAACCAGTAGATGACAGCAAAGGCGAACACGACGCTGTAAGGCAACGTCGGGTAGGACAGCGCAACTTCCAGAAACTCCGCCATGCACACTTTCCTTGTGGCGCCCAGCTGCCCTTAGGGAGCTGCCTCAGCCTGCAAGCTGTGACAGCAACATCCGCTTCCTGCAGGCATCCGTGCTTGTCGCCGTGGACACCATCATAAGGGAATCAGCCTGCACATGCCCTGCTGCGAGATCCCAAAAATGCGACAGCCGGGGCAGCACCCGTGCAATATACCGTCACACCCAGCAAGCGTATTCAGTCCTGCTCGACATGCAGGTCGGCACGCCGCACTTCTTCGACGAACTGGCGCATCTTGTAGCCGTCCTTGATCCCCGGCGACACCTCGATGCCGCTGGAAACATCAACGCCCCAGGGCTGGGTCGCAAGGATGGCGTCATGCACGTTCTCCGGACGAATGCCCCCGGCCAGCAGGTATGGCCGGTGCACGCCGGGCGGAATCTGCGCCCAGTCAAACGCCACACCGGTACCGCCGCTGCCACCGGCCACGTGACTGTCGAACAGGAAACCTGCGGCATGCGGATACATCTGCTGCAGCCCGCGGGCGGTGACATCACTGCGTCCGCCCATCGCAATGGCCTTCAGGTACGGCATGTTGAAGCTGCGGCAGAACGCATCGTCCTCGTCGCCATGGAACTGCAACAGGGTCGGCCGCACCGCGCGCAGCACCTCGCGTACTTCCTCGCGGTTGTTCTGCTGGAACAAGGCAACCACTTCGACCATCGGCGCGATGGCTTGGCGCATGGCCCGTGCCTCGGATGGCGCAACCCGGCGGGCGCTGCCCTTGGCGAAAATGAAGCCGATGGCATCCACGCCAAGCTCCGTGGCCAGGCGGATGTCGCCGGCACGGGTCATGCCGCAGAACTTGATGCGGGTACGAAACAGCGTACGGCTCACAGTGTCACCTCGTCCGGCAGCTTCCAGAGCTCAGGATACAGCGGCCCGACGAACACCAGGCCCTGCGGCGGCGCAGTTGGTCCTGCCAGATTGCGATCACGGCCAGCCAGCAATTCCCCGATCCAGCTTTCAGGCTTTTCCCCGGCACCCACCATCATCAGCGAGCCGACGATATTGCGCACCATGTGATGCAGGAAGGCATTGGCCTGGACTTCGACTTCCACCACTTCGCCCTGACGATGAATCGCTATCGATTGCAGCTCACGGCGTGCATGCAAGGCTTGGCATTGCGAACTACGAAACGCATCAAAGTCGTTTTCACCCAGCAAGGCCTGCGCCGCGCGGTGCATGGCATCTGCATCCAGCGGCCGCCGATCCCAGCTCAGGATCTGCCGGTACAGTGCCGGCCGTACCTGACGATTGAGGATGCGATAGCGATAGCGGCGCGCCTTGGCCGAAAACCGTGCATGGAACTCATCAACCACCGGCACACACCAGCGCACGCAGATCGATGGCGGCAGCCGCGTGGTAGTACCCAATACCCAGCCTCGCGGGCTACGTTCGACATCGCTGTCGAAGTGCACGACCTGGCATTCACCGTGCACGCCGGCATCGGTACGGCCTGCACACACAACACTGATCGGCGCATTGGCGACCGAGGACAATGCCTCCTGCAAGGTGGCTTGCACACTCGCACAGCCTTGCTCGCCAAGCTGTTGCCAGCCCTTGAACTCGCTGCCGTCGTATTCCACGCCCAGCGCATAGCGCATCATTGAACCTCTGATCTTGTTGGAGCCGCTGGACCCGCGCGCAGCTCAGTCACTGTCGCGTTCGGACCACACAGCCAGTTCGTTGCCGCCCGGCTCCAGGAACTGGAAACGACGGCCACCGGGAAAAGTGAAGATCGGTTTGACCACTTCACCGCCCTGCGCTGCGATCTCGGCAAGCAGCGGGCCCAGTTGTGCGGCATAAAGCACCAGCAACGGCGCACCTACACTGGTCGTGGCCGGCGCGCCACGGAAAAAGCCACCTTGCAGCTCGCCGTCATCGAAAGCAGTGTAATCCGGGCCGTAGTCCTCAAAACTCCAGCCGAATACCTGCTCGAAAAAAACACGACTCGCCGCAGGGTCGCGCGAGGCGAATTCCACGTAGTCAATCCGCCGTTCGCGCTTCATTGCAACTCTCCGTCAGGCCATGCGGCCAAGTAATTCCAGCGCTTCGCCGCGTGCCTGCGGGTCGGCGCTGGCAGCAACTTCATTGAGCAGGGTACGCGCGGTCTCGGCATCGCCCAGATCCAGGTAGGCGATGGCCAACTCCAGCCGTTCACGCCCAGCAGGTGCCGGGGTCAACGGCGCAACCGCAGCCACGTCACCGGCCAGCCAACCCGCCTCATCGGCCGCTGCCGGCTCGGGCTGTGCAGGCACAGGCTCGACCACAGCATCGAACTGCCGCGAGGCCTCAAACAGCAGCACCGGCTTGTGTACAACCGCCGGTGCAGCCACCGGAAGCACTGGCTCCACACGCGCCGGCGGACTGGTCTTAAGCCATGCCGGCATCGGTTCTTCGTAGGGTTCAGGTTGCACTTCCGGAGCGACAGGCAGCGGCTGGGCATCCAGCTCATCCTGCGGATCGAACTCGTCCACTTCTGCTGTCTGCGACGACTGTTGTGCAGCAGCGCCCATCACTGGCATCGCTGCGGCCAGGTCTCCCGGCGCGAAATCAGCTCGCGGGGCGGCCGGCAGCGGCTTGCGCCGGCGGCTCAGCACCCAACCCAGCGCACCCAGCACCAGCAGCGCCAAACCAAGCCAGATCCAGCCGAGCGAACCGGCGCCATCGCGCTTGGCCGCCTCACCCAACTGTTGCTGGGCAGCAGCCAAGTCCGAATCCTTCATTGCTATAAGCGATTGCTGCTGCTTCTGCAGCTTTTCGAGTTCGCCGACGCGATCACGCAGTTCCTGCAGTTCCGCGTCACGCGTTGCCAGCTCTTCCTTGGCTTGCTGCAGCTGTTCGTTGGCCAACATGTCACCCTCGCCACCGGCGTCGAGTCCGGTCGTCATTCCTGCAGTCTGTTGTGCGCCGGCTACGGCCGGGGCGATTTCCAAGCGAGCTCCGCTGGGGGCTGCGCTCGCCACAACCGGGGCAGCGGCCTTGGCTGGCGCCACCGCTGCATCGGCTACTGCCGGCTGCGGGATTGGCGCGCGCGCCTGCCGCCACTGTGCGGCCTGGTCACGAACGATGGCGTGTGCTTCGGATGCATCCACCCGCGCCAACTCTTCCTGCGCCGGGGTCCGTAGCACCGCGCCCTGCTTGAGCAGATTGATGTTGCCGCGGATGAAGGCATCCGGGTTGGCGCGCATCAGCGCAACCATGGTCTGGTTCAAGGACGCGCCGCTATCACGCGACAGTTCGCGGGCAATCTGCGACAGGCTCTGCCCACGCTGCACGGTGGCAAGCTGGCCTTCGCCGCTCATCACCTGCGCCGCTGCGGCGCGCGCTGCGGGTACCGCGGCAACCGGCTGAGCCGGCGCAGGCGTTGCTACTGGCACAGCAGGCACCGGCAGCTCGGGCAGCGGCTCGGGTTCACGCACAATCAGATTGGACTGCGCTGCTGCCGGCGCTTCGATCACCGGTTCGGCCACCGCGGTTGCAACTTCTGGCGCGGACACCAGCGCCGAGTATTCGCGAACCAGCCGGCCCTGGCCCCAATCGACCTCGATCAGGAAGCCCACCGACGCCACCTGCACCGGTGCAGCGCTGGTGACACGGATCACCGCTCGGCCGTCACGGTCCTGCGCAAACTGGAATTGCAGTTCTCCTACCAGCCCGGTCGGTGCAGCCAGGCCCACGCGTTCGAAGGTGGCCGCAGATGCCAGCCCCGCCTTGGCGTTGTCGAGCTCGCTCGCATCACTGGTGATGACCGGTATTTCAGCCAGCAAGGGCTGTCCCGGCTTGGACAGGACGCGGATATTGCCCAGCCCCAATGCCATTGCTGTGCTACTGAACAGCGCCAGGCCGAGAACCAGCACACCTTGTAATGAGCGCATCGCGCCCCCGCCCCTTGGTTTCATGGCGGCCAATATAACGGCTGACCCGCCTTTCGAACACCGCTGTACCGCCTATATGCAACGACGCCGGCATCAAGCCGGCGTCGTTGGGGGGATCAGCCGCCGTTGGCGACCAGTTCGGCGACCTGCACGGCGTTCAGTGCGGCGCCCTTGCGGATGTTGTCGGCCACCACCCACATGTTCAAACCACGCGGGTGCGAGATGTCCTCACGGATGCGGCCGACATAGACCGGATCGGTGCCCGAGGCATGGGTGACCGGGGTCGGATAGCCGCCAGCCTTGCGCTCGTCCACCACCTTCACGCCTGGCGCGGTAGCCAGCAGCTCGCGGGCCTGCTCGGTGGTGATCTTCTTCTTCGTCTCGATGTTGACCGCCTCGGAGTGGCCGTAGAACACCGGCACACGCACTGCGGTGGGGTTCACCAGGATGCTGTCGTCGCCGAGGATCTTGCGGGTCTCCCAGACCAGCTTCATTTCTTCCTTGGTGAAGCCGTTGTCGAGGAATTCGTCGATGTGCGGGATCAGGTTGAAGGCGATCTGCATCGGGAACTTCTTCGGCTCGATCTCCTGGAAGCCCAGCAGCTGTGCGGTCTGCTTGCCCAGCTCTTCCATGCCGGTCTGGCCAGCGCCAGACACCGACTGGTAGGTGGCGATGTTGATGCGCTCGATGCCGTACTCGCGGTGGATCGGCGCCAGCACCGGCATCAGCTGCATGGTCGAGCAGTTCGGGTTGGCGATGATCCCGCGCGGGCGGTTCTTCGCCGCTTCCGGGTTGACCTCGGACACCACCAGCGGCACGTCGTCGTCGTAACGGAAGGTCGACGAGTTATCGATCACCACCGCGCCGGCTGCGGCAAACTTGGGCGCGAATTCCTTGGAAATACCGCCACCTGCCGAGAACAGGGCGATCTCGACGCCGGCCGGGTCGAAGGTGGCCAGATCCTGGATGGTGATCTTGTCGCCTTCAAAATCGACCTGCTGGCCGGCCGAACGCTCGGAGGCGAGCAGGGTCAGCTTGCTGATCGGGAAATTGCGCTCGGCAAGGATGGACAGCATGGTCTGGCCGACAGCGCCGGTGGCGCCAACAACGGCTACGTGGAAACGACGGGCTTCATTGCTCATGGGGACACTCGAGATATTGGAGGGGGTAGACACACATCGAGCCAGGTTCGGGGAACCTCCAGCGCACGGCTGCCGAGGCTCCCTATCGTTTTTTGTCGTCGATTTTTTTGCCGGCCACGGCAAGGCGCGCGGTGCCGTTGTTCAGCAGCTCGGTATTGATGGCGTTGGCCGGCTTGCCCGCATTCGGGCCAATGCCAAGGCCGGCCAGCAGGTTGTCCACCGCCACCTGCACCATCGCCCGGCGCGTGGCCAGCGATGCGCTGCCGATATGCGGGGTGAGCACGATATTGTCCAGCGCCAGCAGTTCCGGGCGCACGTTCGGCTCGTTCTCGTAGACATCGAGCGCGGCCGAGGCCAAACGACCATTGGCCAGCGCGTCGACCAGCGCGAGCTCATCGACGATGCCGCCACGGGCGATGTTTACCAGCGTGGCCGTCGGCTTCATCTTCGCCAGCGCGGCGGCATTGATGATGTGGTGGTTCTGCGCGGTGTACGGCAGCACCAGCAGCAGGTGATCAACGCTGGCCAGCAGCTCGTCGAAACCGACATAGCTGGCGCCGACTGCCTGCTCCTGCTCGGCAGGCAGCTGCGAACGGTTGTGGTACAGCACCTTCATGCCGAAGCCATGGTGACCACGACGGGCAATGGCCTGACCAATACGACCCATGCCGAGAATACCCAGCGTGCTGCCGTGCAGATCGGCACCAAGCATGGTGGTGAATGACCACTGCCCCCACTTGCCGTCGCGCAACCAGCGGTCAGACTCGACTATGCGGCGAGCGGCCGCCATCAGTAGCGAGAAACCAAGATCGGCAGTGGTTTCGGTAAGTACGTCAGGCGTATTGCTGGCAACGATGCCAGCGGCGCTGAGCGCAGGAATATCGAGATTGTTATAGCCGACGCCAACGTTGGCGATCATCTTCAACGCAGGCGCATTGGCGATTTCGGCGGCACCGATGCGCTCATTGAGCGTGAGCAGGACGCCATCCATGCCGGCCAGGTTCGCGCTGAGGCTTGCACTGTCGTGCTTGGTGACCGCATCAGTGGAAACCACATCACAATGCACCGCCAACTGCGCGACGGTGTCGTCGAACAGGGGCTGCGACACCCAGACGCGGGGACGACGGTCAGTCACTGCGCTGGCCCGGGATGCGCGGGCTCATCTCGCCGACATCGCCACACTGACCGCGATGACGCATGGCCTGATCCATCAACACCAGCGCCAGCATCGCCTCGGCGATGGGCGTTGCGCGGATGCCGACGCAGGGATCATGGCGACCGGTGGTGATGACCTCGACCGCATTGCCCGCCGTATCCACGGTTGCGCCGGGCAGGCGCAGGCTGGAGGTTGGCTTGAGCACCATCGAGGCAACGATCTGCTGGCCGGTGGAAATGCCACCGAGGATGCCGCCAGCATGGTTGGACTGGAAGCCCTGCGGGGTGATCAGGTCACGGTGTTCGGTGCCCTTCTGCGCCGCGCTGGCAAAGCCATCGCCGATCTCCACGCCCTTGACCGCATTGATGCTCATCAGCGCGGCTGCGATATCGCCATCGAGCTTGCCGTAGATCGGCTCACCCCAACCCGGCGGCACGCCATCGGCAACCACGGTCACGCGCGCACCGACCGAATCACCGGACTTGCGCAGCGCATCCATATAGGTTTCCAGCTCGAGTACCTGGTTGGCATCGGGCCAGAAGAAGGGGTTGTCTTCGACCACATTCCAGTCAAAACCGGCCGGGGTGATCTCGCCAAGCTGCGACAGGTAGCCGCGCACGCTGACGCCGAAACGCTGCAGCAGCCACTTCTTGGCGACCGCGCCGGCGGCCACGCGCATGGTGGTTTCGCGCGCGGAGGAACGGCCGCCACCGCGCGGATCGCGGATGCCGTACTTCTGCCAGTAGCTGTAATCGGCATGGCCCGGACGGAACTGCTGGGCGATGTTGCTGTAGTCCTTGCTGCGCTGGTCGGTGTTGCGGATCAGCAGCGCGATCGGCGTGCCGGTGGTGCGGCCTTCATAGACCCCGGACAGGATCTCGACCTCGTCGGCCTCACGCCGCGCGGACGTGTGGCGGCTCTTGCCGGTGGCACGCCGCTGCAGGTCGTGGGCGAATTCTTCGGGGCTGATTTCCAGACCGGGCGGGCAACCATCGATCACGCAGCCGATGGCCGGCCCGTGGGATTCACCGAAGGTAGTGACGCGGAGGAGTTGTCCGAATGTATTCAATGCCGTTGTGCTCTTGCGGTTACGCCGGCCGTTGCCGTCACCCCACAGATGCGGAGTGACGGCAAAAGCGTGACTCAGGAACGTGCTGCAGCCAATTCGGCGATGCGCGCATGGTGTGCACGCAGCTCAGCCGCTTCGACAGCGAAGATGCCCATCTGCCCGACCTTGAACTCGATCCAGGACATGTAGACCTCCGGCAGCAGCTTGATCAGGTGCTGCTCGGAATCGCCTACTTCGCAGATCAGCAGGCCGTCTTCGGTCAGGTGGTCCGGCGCATCACGCAGGATCTTCAGCACCAGGTCCAGGCCGTCGTCGCCGGCGCGCAGGGCCAGGTCCGGCTCGTGCTGGTATTCCTTCGGCAGGGCGTCGGTCTCGTCATTGGTGACGTAAGGCGGATTGGTGACGATCAGGTCGTAGACGCGGCCCTGCAGACCAGCGAACAGGTCGCTTTTGACCAGCTCCACGTTGTGGGCGAGCAGGCGCTCCTTGTTCTCCACCGCCAGCGACAGCGCGGCGTCATTGACGTCGCTACCGTCCACCTGCCAGTTCGGGTAGTAATGGCCCATCGCAATGGCGATGCAGCCCGAGCCGGTGCACAGGTCCAGCGCGCGGTTGACGTCACGTCCGGCCAGCCACGGCTCGAAGCCGCTGAGGATCAGCTCGGCGATCGGCGAACGCGGCACCAGCGCGCGCGAATCGCTCTTGAAGCTCAAACCCGCAAACCAGGCCTCACCGGTCAGGTAGGCTGCCGGCTGGCGCTCGTCGATGCGACGCTGGAACAGCGCCAGCACCTGCTGCCGCTCTTCCAGCAGCACCCGCGCCGTGCCATAGGCCGGGCCAAGGTCCGGCGGCAAGTGCAGGCTGTGCAGGGTCAGCTGGGTCGCCTCGTCCAGGGCATTGTCATAGCTGTGGCCGAAGGTCAGGCCAGCAGCATTGAAACGGCTTGCGCCGTAGCGGATCAGATCGACGATCGTTTGGAGTTCAGCGGCCGCTTCGGCAGTCATGGCAATACGGAAATACTTGAAAGGTCTGCGATTATAGGCATCTGGCCGGTATATTGATTGCCAAGTTGCAGCCGAAACTTCGGCAATGGCCCTCCAAAGGGGCGCAAACGCCCGCCAAACCGCCGGGGTGTACGCCTGCAATCCCCTACACTCCCGTATCCCGCCCGCGGCGGACCTCCCGTCCCGCCGCCGTATCCGAACGGAAGCCCGCGCGCATGTTCAATCGAAATACCGGCATCATCCTGGCCATCGCCCTGGCCGCCGGCCTCGGCCTGCTGCTGGCACAGAAGGTCTTCGGCCCCTCCAACAAGGGCACGGACGGCACCAGCAGCATCCTGTTCTATGGCACCCCGCGCACCCTGCCCGACTTCGACCTGGCCCAGTCCGACGGCACCCGCCTGATCCCGGGTGAGCTGCGCGGCCATTGGACCCTGGTGTTCCTGGGCTTCACCTCCTGCCCGGACGTCTGCCCGACCACCCTGACCGAGCTGGCCCAGGCCCAGAAGCAATGGGAGACCATCCCCGACAGCCTGCGCCCACGCGTGGTGCTGGTCTCGGTGGACCCCGAGCGCGACACCCCGAACCGCCTGGGCGAGTACGCCCATGCCTTCCATAAGGACACCATTGCCGCCACCGCCGACGTGCCGTCGCTGGAGCGTTTTGCCACCTCGCTTGGCATGGTGTTCCAGAAGGCACCGGGCAAGCACTTCGAGCAGAACCCGGACGACTACAGCATGGACCACTCCGCCAGCATCGCCGTGCTTGACCCGCAGGGTCGGCTGGCCGGCCTGATGCGGCCCCCGTTCAACCCGCAGGCAATTGCCAGCGACCTGAAGAAGCTCACCGAGAAAACCGCACCATGAGTCTGGTTACAAGCCTTACCTACGTATTGCCGCACCGCCTGCTGTCTTCGATGGCCCGCTCGCTGGCCTATTCGCAGAACCCGCGCATCTCGCGCTGGCTGATCGACACGGTGTCGAGCAAGTTCAACGTCAATCTGGGCGAAGCGGCCAATCCCGACCCGCGCAGCTACCCCAGCTTCAACGCCTTCTTCACCCGTGCGCTGAAGCCCGGCGCACGCGTGGCCGCGACTGATCCGCGCACCCTGACCATGCCGGCCGATGGCCGTATCAGCCAGCTGGGCCCGATCGAGGATGGCCGCATCTTCCAGGCCAAGGGCCAGTCGTTCACCGCCGCCGAGCTGCTGGGCGACGCCGCCGACGCGGTCCCGTTCAACAACGGCCTGTATGCCACCGTATACCTGTCACCGCGCGACTACCACCGCGTGCACATGCCGTGGACCGGCACCCTGCGCGAGACCGTGCACGTGCCCGGCCGACTGTTCAGCGTCGGCACCGATGCGGTGGCCAATGTACCGCGCCTGTTTGCCCGCAACGAACGACTGGTCTGCCACTTCGACACCGATTTCGGGCCGATGGTGCAGGTGATGGTCGGCGCGCTGTTGGTCAGCGGCGTGGAGACGGTATGGAGCGGCGAGGAAATCCCCGCCTACGGCGACCGCATCACCCGCAAGGACTGGCGCGGCAAGGGCATCACCCTGGAACGCTTCGCCGAGATGGCACGTTTCAATTACGGCTCGACGGTGATCGTGCTGCTGCCGCCCGGCGTTGCCGACTTTGATCCCTCGCTGACGGCCGAGAGCCCGGTGCAGCTGGGTCAGGCGCTGGCGAAGCTGCGCTGACAGCAGCGCATCCGATTGTAGGAGCGGCGTAAGCCGCGAAGCAGATAGACCCTCAGATTGCAGAAGCTCTGATCGCTGAAATCATCCCAGCTTCGCGGCTTACGCCGCTCCTACAAAACCAACCAACAAGGGCGCCTTTCGGCGCCCTTGTTGGTTCAACGACCGCAGCCTTCCAGCTTCAGGCTTTGCCCGGGCTTGAGCGCGTAAGCCGGCGCGCGCAGACCATTGGCGCGCGCCAAAGCCGGCACTTCGCATTGGAAGCGGTTGGCGATGGCGCCCAGCGTGTCGCCGCGGACAACCTTGTAGCTGCGCGCTGCCCGTCGTGCCGGTGCTGCCGGGCGCGGTGGCGGCGCGACAACAGGTGCAGCGGCCTGCGCTGCCTGCATCGCCTGCACATCGCCTACCGCGACGCTACCGGTAACCGTCGCCGCCGATGGCCGCTTGATCGCCGCATTCAGATCGGCCGTGATCAGCGCGCGGGCCAGGTCGGCACGCGGGCCGCTGACGCAGTAGCGGTTGTACAGACCAGCAATGCGGGTGGTGACATTGATGGTGGTGCCGCCCGGAATCCAGCCATCGGCCTCGTAACGCGGGTTGAGGTTGCGCAGCGCACGCATGTAACCGTCGCGGGTACCGGTACTGCCCAGGCAGATGGTCAACTCATAGATGGTGGTCGACTTCGCCAAACGCAGGGTTGCCGGCTGTGCGTTGAGCTTGGGAAATTCGACGCCGTACTGCTGTGGGTGCAGGAAGATCCACGCCGCGGCGATCACCATCGGCACGTAATCCTTGGTCTCGCCCGGGAACTGGTTGTACGAGGTATCGGTCCAGAAGCTCTGCCCGCCAGTTTCACGGTAAATACGCGCAGCACGGCCTTCGCCACCGTTGTAGGCAGCCAAGGCGTACTCGATGTTCTTGTTGAGCCCACGCATGCGCTCATTCATGTAATCGGCGCTGGCACTGGCCGCGCTGCGCGGATCAAAGCGGGTATCGAAGCCGGTGCCATCCGGGCCCAGGCCGAAACGGCGGCCGGTGGCCGGCATGAACTGCATCAGGCCGGCCGCACCCACACGCGAGGATGCATGCACGCGGCCATTGGATTCCTTGGCCATGATGCCGAACAGCAGCGCTTCGGGCAGGCCGTCCTTCTCCCACTCCGGCCACATGATCCCGCGCAGGTTCATGTAGTTCTCGTAGCTGGTCAGCAGCGAGGGACGCATATCGGTGAGCCAGCGGCGGATGCCGGCCTGGATCGCCGGGTTGTACTCGACCATGTCGTCGAAGGCGTGCCGGTGGTCATTGAGCAATGCAGCTGCACGGGCGGCTTCGGGCACATCGGCCACCAGCGGCGCGATGTGGTCCGGATCGGCCTCCAATGGGCCACCGTCCTCCTCCTGCGCCTCGCCGTTGGCATCGGTCCGCTGCTTGAGCAGGCGTTTGTAGGTCGCCAGCAGATTGCTGACCTGGCAGCCCTTCTGTGCAATGCAGGCGCTGATCACGTCTTCCATGTCTTCCAGCGCGGCGTCGCCCTCGGCCGTGCCCTTGGGATCGGCATTGGCAACCAGCACCAAGGCATCGCTGTAGCGCTTCTCGGCCGCCGTCATCCGCGCCTCGATGGCATCAACCTTGACCTTGTCACGGGCGGAGATCGCCTGGGCGGCCGGAACCACGGTCAACAGCGAAGTCGCAACCAACATCGACCAGGCACGAGCAGAAAACAGGGATACGGGCATCAGCAGCACTGCATGACAAAGGTGAGGCAGGGTAGCTGGCGGACAGACCCGGGGGCAACATTGCCACCGCCGCGATACAGTCGGCCGTTAGAATCCTTCCTTCATTCATCAATGAGTGCCTCCATGGACCCGATCCTGCTCGGCAAAGGCGTCACCGACGACATCGCCGTCACCCTGCTCCCGCGCTTCGGCAACCGTCATGGTCTGGTGGCAGGCGCCACCGGTACCGGCAAGACGGTGACCTTGATGACGCTGGCCGAGGGTTTCTCGCGACTGGGCGTGCCGGTGTTCATGGCCGACGTGAAGGGCGACGTGGCCGGCCTTGCAGTTGCCGGCGAAGGCGGCGAGATGCTGGCCCAGCGTGCAGCCGAAATCGGCGTCGACGGCTTTGCCCCCGCTGCCAGCCCGGTGGTGTTCTGGGACCTGTACGGCAAGCTCGGCCATCCGGTGCGCACCACGGTCAGCGAGATGGGCCCTACCCTGCTCGCCCGCATCCTCGAACTCAACGACACGCAGTCCGGTGTGCTCGACATCGTCTTCAAGCTGGCCGATGACCGCGGCCTGCTGTTGCTGGACCTGGATGACCTGCGCGCCCTGCTCGGCCTGGTCGCCGAGGAGCGCAAGGACATTTCCACCGAATATGGCCTGGTCAGCGCGCAGTCGGTGGCGGCGATCCAGCGCTCGCTGCTGCGCCTGTCGCAGGACGGTGGCGAAGCCTTCTTCGGTGAGCCGGCGCTGGAACTGGCCGACATCATGCGGGTCAACCACGATGGCCGCGGCGTGGTCGGCATCCTTGCCGCCGCGCAGCTGATCCTCAAGCCGCGCCTGTATTCCACCTTCCTGCTGTGGCTGCTGTCCGAGTTGTTCGAGCAACTGCCGGAAGTGGGCGACCTGGAAAAGCCCAAGCTGGTCTTCATCTTCGACGAAGCCCACCTGCTGTTCGACGATGCGCCGCCGGCGCTGGTGCAGCGCATCGAGCAGGTGGTACGCCTGATCCGTTCCAAGGGCGTGGGCGTGTACTTCTGCTCGCAGTTCCCGGACGACGTGCCGGGCAACATCCTCGGCCAGCTCGGCAACCGCGTGCAGCATGCATTGCGTGCCTTCACCCCGCGCGACCAGAAGGCTGTAAAAACCGCAGCTGAAACCTTCGTGCAGAACCCCAAGCTCGACGTGGTCGCCACCTTGTCGCAACTGGGCACCGGCGAAGCACTGGTCTCCACGCTGCAGGACAAGGGCATTCCCTCGCCGGTGCAGAAGACCCTGATCGCGCCACCACGCTGCCGGATGGGCTCGATCACCGATGCCGAGCGTACACAGGTGCGTGCCGGCAGCCCGGTCGGCACCCGGTATGACACCGCCGTCAACCGCGAATCCGCTGCCGAGCTGCTGGCGCAGCGCGCGGAGAAAGCCGTCGAGCAGGCGCAGGCACCGGCCGCGCGCACCCGCCAACAGGACGAAGAGCAGGAAGGTGGATTCGGCCAGAGCATCAAGGACGCCATCTTCGGCACCAAGCGTCGCCAGGGCATGATCGAGACAATGGCCAAGCAGACCACCCGCACTGTGGGCACCAAACTGGGCAACCAGATCGTGCGCGGCATTCTTGGCAGCATCTTCGGCGGCAAGCGTTGAGCAGGCGCGGCACCCTGCACACCGCTCTTGCCGGCGGGTTGCTATTGACCGCGCTGCTGGCTGGCTGCAATGCATCGCAGCCGACGGCAACAGCCCAGCCGGCAGCCGCAGCACCGACGCAAGCTGCGCCGCCAATTGCTGCCAGTGGCAACGATGCTGCGACCAGCGCGCCCGCACCCACCTACGTCGCGGTCGACCCGGAAGCACTGCCCGGGACCTTCATCGTCGGTGGCGTGGAAACACGCACGCTTGAGCTCAGACCCGACGGCCGCTACGCATTGAAAGGCGGCGTGGTCTGGGAGCTCGTGGAGAGCAAATGGTCGCTGGAGCACGGCGGCACACATCTGCGCCTGCACCACGACCACCAACAGTCCGAAGACCTGTTGTTCGGCCTTGAATCCGCCGATGTCCTGGTTCTGCTCAATGCCGACGGCAGCCCAACCAACTTCCGCAGCACCTTGGACAGAGTTAAAAAGTGAGCCGTTGGCGTCCCCCTGCAGAAAAAAGCACCGCCCTGATCACCCCACAGGGCCATGCCCGGCTCAAGACCGAGCTGGATGAACTTTGGCGACAGCGGCGGCCGGAAGTGGTCAAGGCGCTGGCAGCCGCTGCGGCCGAGGGGGATCGCTCGGAGAACGCCGAGTACACCTACCGCAAGAAGCAGCTTGGTGAAATCGACCGCCGCGTGCGCTACCTGAGCAAGCGACTGGAAGCCCTGCGCGTGGTCGACACCACCCCGAGCGATCCGGAAGCGGTGTTCTTCGGCGCAACGGTTGAGCTGGAGAACGTCGATTCCGGCCAGACCGTCATCTACCGGATCGTCGGTCCCGATGAAACCGACGCGCCGGCTGGCTGGATCAGCATCGACTCACCGTTGGCGCGGGCACTGCTCAAGAAGCGCATCGACGATGAGTTCGCGGTGGAGTTGCCCAGCGGGCTGACCCGTTTCGCGATCATCGATGTCAGCTACGGCTGATGCTGAGCGGCGCCGGATAGAGGCGTCCTTCGCGTAGCGGACGGAAGTAATCGGTCAGTTGATAGAAGGCCGCGTCCTGGGACGCATGCCAGCCAGGAATGCCGGCTAGCGGCAATGGCCGTAGTTCGGCGGGGTCCTTCAGTAAACTGGCGCCTTCGATTGCTGCAGCCACTGCGGCAACACACGCCACATCGTCATCGCCAACGACGACCAAACACTTTCCAACCAGCAGTCGCTCGGGCAGCAAAGCCTGCTCCATCAGCGCGTGGCCAATAACCGCGCAGACTGCGATGTCACCTTCGCGCCATTGCGCCTGATTGAACAGCGCCGACCAGTCGTGCCGATCCCAGACCGCCAACAAGCTCGCGTCGCGAACACGCACAATCACCCCGGTTTCATCGAACTGGGTCAATGCGGCCTGTGCGCGATTGCGTTGGCTTGCGCCCATCGCTGCGATATGCCGGCATTGCTGCGCATTGAGCGCCTGCTTGATCGGAGAGTAGCGCGCCCACACCAGCGCGTTGAACAGGTCGTGCCAGTTCTGCTCGCGGGTAGCGATACGGCCCAGTGCAATGCGCAGTTCGTAATGCAGGCCGTCGCCGAGCAGAACATCATCCTGGGCAACAAAATTTTTGCCCTGCACTGGCAATTGCGCATTGAGTGCCTCGATATCCGGCCAATCGGCGGCACGCAGCAACGCAGCAAAATCGCTGAAATCCACGAACAGCGGATGGTCAAAAACGCGCAGATCAACCTGCCCGCGCAACGGCGCTACAAAACGACGCCGGCCAGTGCCGGCATCGTCTGCGGCAGGTGCTGCGGTCACAGCACCTTGATATCGAACGCTGCGGCCTTGGTATCGATCAGCGCATCGCCGAACAGATCATGCTCATCGCTGTCGGTTATCTCAACGTTGACGAAGTCGCCGACACGCAGCTTGGCCTCAACAGCATTCTGGATATGCACCAGACCATCGATTTCCGGCGCATCGGCCTTGGAGCGAGCCACGGCGATGCCGTCTTCGATGCCATCGACCAGGCACTGTTGCACGCTGCCGATCTTGGCTTCGAGCTTGGCAGCGGAAATGGCCGCCTGCTTTTCCATGAAACGGGCAAGACGCTCCTGCTTCACTTCTTCAGGCACCGGATCCGGCAACTGGTTTGCCGTTGCACCTTCCACCGGCGAGTAGGCGAAAGCACCAACGCGGTCGAGCTGAGCGGTATCGAGGAAGTCCAGCAGCTGCTCGAACTCGGCATCGGTCTCGCCCGGGAAGCCGACAATGAAGGTCGAACGCACCGTGATGTCCGGCGCGATCTCGCGCCAGCGCAGCACCCGCTCCAGGGTCTTGTCGACCGCGCCCGGGCGCTTCATCAGCTTGAGGATGCGCGGGCTGGCGTGCTGGAACGGGATGTCCAGGTACGGCAGGATCTTGCCCTCGGCCATCAACGGCACCACGTCGTCGACGTGCGGGTACGGATAGACGTAGTGCAGGCGGGTCCAGGCATCGAGCTCGGACAGGCCTTCGCACAGCGCCTTCATGCGCGTGGCGTATTCCTTGCCGCGCCAGGTACCCGGCGCGTACTTGCGGTCCACGCCGTAAGCCGAGGTGTCCTGGGACACCACCAGCAACTCGCGCACGCCGCCCTTGACCAGGCGCTCGGCCTCGCGCAGCACCTCATCGACCGGGCGCGACACCAGGTCGCCACGCATCGAGGGGATGATGCAGAAGCTGCAACGGTGGTTGCAGCCTTCGGAAATCTTCAGGTAGGCATAGTGACGCGGGGTCAACTTGATGCCGTAGTCCGGCACCAGGTCCACGAACGGATCGTGCTTGGGCGGCAGCGCGGCATGCACTGCCTCCATCACCGTGGTGTAGTCCTGCGGACCGGACACCGACAGCACGTCCGGGTAATGCTCGCGGATCATGTCGCCCTTCTTGCCCAGGCAACCGGTGACGATGACCTTGCCGTTCTCGTTCATCGCCTCGCCGATCGCGTCCAGCGATTCAGCCACGGCCGAGTCGATGAAGCCGCAGGTATTGACCACCACCACATCGGCCGAGTCGTAGGATGGCACGATGCTATAGCCCTCCACCCGCAACTGGGTGAGGATGCGCTCGGAATCGACTAGGGCTTTCGGGCAGCCAAGGCTGACGAAGCCGACTTTGGGGTTCAGCTGGGACATGATCTGGAAATCCTGGGGCCGGGCCGGAATGGCAGCGAGGCCGGAAAGCCGGGCAGTATACCGGGCCGAAGGCGCGGCGCCCTGCGGCTGGCTTAATAGGCGCTGGGGTTGATAATCAATCAAACCGCAGCAATGCCCTGCTTAAGCCCCTCTCCCGCTTGCGGGAGAGGGGTTGGGGTGAGGGGAAGCTTCTGGCAAGCAGACCCGCCGCTTTAAGAGCTCCCCTCATCCGCCCCTGCGGGGCACCTTCTCCCGCAAGCGGGAGAAGGAACACCGCCTTTCGACGTATCAATCCGGAGCCTCCCCCATGCCCCACTGGATCACCCTCCCCACCCCACTCGGCCCCATCCGCGCTTGGCAGGCCCTGCCTTCCGGCACGCCGCGCGCCGGCCTGGTGGTAATTCAGGAAATCTTCGGCGCCAACGCACACATCCGCCATGTGGCCGAGCAGTACGCCGCCGAAGGCTATGCGGTATTGGCACCGTCCTTCTTCGACCTGATCGAACCGGACCTGCAACTGGACTACGACGACGCCGGTGTCAGCCGCGGCAAGGCGCTGGTCGACGAGCTGGGTGTGGAACGCGCGGTAACCGTGGTCGAAGCCGCCGCTGCGGCATTGGCGCCCTACGGCAAGGTCGGCACGGTCGGCTATTGCTGGGGCGGTACCATCGCCATGTTGGCCGCGCAACGGCTGGGCCTGCCTTCGGCCAGCTACTACGGCGCGCGCAACGTGCCGTTCCTGGATACAGCGTTCAAAGCCCCTGCCATCTTCCACTTTGGCGACCAGGACGCCTCGATCCCGGCAGCCGCCGTTGCAGCGCACCGTGAAAAGCAACCCGACTTGCCTGTATATGTCTATCCAGCCGACCACGCCTTCAACCGCGAGGTCGGCATGCACTACCACCCAGCCAGCGCCGACCTGGCGCGCGAACGCACCTTGGCCTTCTTCAGCGAGAACCTGCGATGACCGAAGTTGTGACGTCCGATTTCGTACTTGATTCCCGCCTTGCCGCCGACAGCGTCTTGATTGCCGATGGCCCCCTGTCGCAGATCCGCTTGATGAACGACGACCGCTTCCCCTGGGTCGTGCTGGTGCCGCGCGTACCGAACGCCAGCGAGTGGATCGACCTGGACGGTGCCCAGCAACGCCTGCTGCTGGCCGAGATCAACCAGATCTCCCAACACCTGAAGCACAAGCCAAACGTCAGCAAGATCAACATCGGCGCACTGGGCAACATCGTGCGTCAGCTGCACGTGCATCTGATCGGCCGCAACGAGAACGACGCCGCGTGGCCGGGGCCGGTCTGGGGCAGCGGCAAGGCGCAGCGTTTCGATCCCGAGGTACTGGCCCAACGTGTCGAAATCTGGCGCCAGCGGCTACGATAAGCACCTTCCCCCTTACGGACTCCGCAAGCCGATGCGCTCCAATCTGATCGCCGCCCTGATCCTGATCATCGTTGGCCTGTTCTTCCTGGCCAAGAACCTCGGCTGGATCAACGGCAACATCGGCACCATGCTGGCCACCTGGTGGCCGGCCATCCTGGTGGCCGTCGGTATTGGCATGCTGTTTGGCCGCGGCAAATAAGCCGCTGCGCCGGATCCTGCATAAAGAAAAAGGCGCCTGACGGCGCCTTTTTTCGTTCCAGCCCAGGCCGCACTCAGGTGCGCGGCAGAGTAACGCCGGTCTGGCCCTGGTACTTGCCGCCGCGATCTTTATACGAGGTCTCGCAGACATCGTCCTTGTCGGCCTGGAAGAACAGCATCTGCGCCACACCCTCGTTGGCATAGATGCGTGCCGGCAACGGCGTGGTGTTGGAGAACTCCAGGGTCACGTGGCCTTCCCACTCCGGCTCCAGCGGGGTCACGTTGACGATGATGCCGCAGCGCGCGTAGGTGCTCTTGCCAAGGCACACCACCAGGGTGTCACGCGGGATGCGGAAGAACTCCACCGTGCGTGCCAACGCGAACGAATTCGGCGGGATGATGCACTCATCGGCCTCGATGTCGACAAAGCTCTTCGGATCGAAGTGCTTGGGGTCGACGATGGTCGAGTTGATGTTGGTGAACACCTTGAACTCACGCGAGCAACGCACGTCGTAGCCATAGCTCGAGGTGCCGTAACTGACGATGCGCTGGCCATCCACCTGCTTGACCTGGCCGGCTTCGTACGGCGCGATCATGCCCTGCTGTTCGGACATTTGGCGGATCCAACGGTCGCTCTTGATGCTCATTCAATGGTCCTGTTCACGTTGTGCCGCAGCATTCCTGCGGCCGGGGGTGGTCGATTCTAGCCTAGAGCCGGCCAGGGGCCGGCAAGCAATCGCCAGCCAGCCTCTTCTGCACGCGCTGCATCCATGGGGAAGGCCCGCCGGAGGGGACTTCCCCGCTACCTGCCTCGCAGCTGCCTCAAATCAAAGAGGACAGGATCGGGATGCTCGCGCGCGGGCGCTTGGCCAATTCCTCAGCCATCCGCTGCGCCGCCGCCATATAGGCCTTCGCCGCGGCCGAATCGGGCTGCGCAACCACGATAGGCGCACCCACATCACCCTGCTCGCGGATGCCGATGTCCAGCGGCAGCGAGCCCAGCAACGGCACTCCGTACTGCTCGGCCATGCGCTGGCCGCCGCCCTCGCCGAACAGATGCTCGACGTGGCCACAGTTGCTACAGGTATGCACGGCCATGTTCTCGATGATGCCGAGCACAGGAACCTCGACCTTTTCGAACATATTCAAGGCCTTGCGCGCATCCAGCGTGGCAATGTCCTGCGGCGTGGTGACGATCACCGCACCGGCCACCGGGATCTTCTGCGACAGCGTCAGCTGGATGTCACCGGTACCCGGCGGCAGATCGATCAGCAGGAAATCCAGGTCACCCCACAGCGTGTCGTTGAACAGCTGGCTCAGCGCTGAAGTGGCCATCGGACCACGCCAGATCATCGGGGAGTCGGGTTCGACCAGGAAACCGATCGACATCGCCTCGACCCCGAACGCCCGCAGCGGCTCGATGGACTTGTTATCCGGGCTCTCCGGCCGCCCGCTCAGGCCAAGCATCGCCGGCACGCTGGGCCCATAGATATCTGCATCCAGCACGCCGACCTTGGCACCCAACTGCTTCAGCGCCAGAGCAAGGTTCACGGCCGTGGTGGACTTGCCTACCCCGCCCTTGCCCGAACCCACCGCAATGACATTGCGGATACGTGAATGGGGGGAAAGCCCCTTCTGGACCTTGTGGGCACCGCCCAGCGAAATCGACCGACTCACTTGCAACCTCTGCTTTTTTCCAGAGGCGAACTATAACGCGCTCACACACCAGCCGACCCGCGCAAACACGTCGAGCCACCCGTTCGATAGGCGGATGAAGGCCGCGAGCACCTTCGATGCCCCTGAGCGTGACCGCGAGGCCACGCTACCGCGCCAGCACCCATCTGCCCGACCTCCCACTTCTCAACGATCGAGCTACACCGGGTCGCTGATGCAGGATGGAGCTAGCCCCTTGATCCGCAGGAACCGCCGTAAACCACTGCCACTCTGGCAAGCACGTTCGTCATGCCCATGCGCGGCCCGCTGGTCCGCGGCCGACCGTTTCGGCCAATGTTTTCCCGTCAAGCGAGCTGCGCACACCGAGAACCATACGCACCCGGATGCAACTCGATTTGATCCTGAATAGACCCGCCGATCAGCCCGCCAACGCAGGCGCTAGCGTGGACGCTATCGCGCGATTTTGCCGGCCATTTGCACTGAAAGCCAAACTCATTTGCCGAACACGGCTTTTTCATTTGCCGCAATGAGTGTTTGTGACTTTGACGTGAACAGTTGACGCCAAAGGTTAACCATGTGTTAATCAAACTACATCGGCACTGTAACGATTGCATCTGTAACAAAACACGCAATTCCAAGGCCGCCTGACCACGTCGCCGATCAGGGGGGGCAGGTTTTGGATTCTTCTCCAAGGGGATACAAATGACATATCGGAACTCGCTCAGCCGCAATCCGCTGAGCTATGCATTGGCCTCCGCGCTGGCGCTCGCCGCCGCTGCTCCGGCCTTTGCCCAGGAAGCTCCAGAACAGACGACCAAAAGCTCTGCCCCCGCTGCTACAACTGATCTGGACAGGGTTTCTGTCGTCGGTTCGCGAATCAAGCGTGTTGACGTAGAGGGACCCGCCCCGGTCACCGTGATCACGCGCGCTGACATCGACCGCGAAGGTTTCCAGACCGTCGGCGACATGCTGCAGACGTTGTCCCAGAACACCAGCGCCTCTTTCACAGGTGACCTTGCGGTTGGTGGCTTCACCCCCAACGCACAGGTCGTCAATCTGCGTAACCTGGGCCCGGGCTACACGCTCACCTTGATCAATGGCCGGCGTCCCGCCCAGTACCCGCAGCCCTACAATCGCGACAACAACGTCGTCAACGTCAAAGCCATTCCAATGGCCATCGTTGAACGCATGGAAGTGCTGACCGGTGGCGCCTCGGCAATCTACGGTTCCGATGCGGTTGCAGGCGTGGTCAACATCGTGCTGCGCGAGAATTTCGACGGCAATGAACTGCGTGGAACCGCCGGCACCACCCAAGAGGGTGGCGGCGACAGCATCAACCTCGAGTACACCGGCGGGCGCTCCGGCGACCGTTGGAGCACGACCTTCGCGCTGCAGTACGGTGAGAACGAGCCGGTCTTCGGCACGCAGCGCGATTTCATGGCCGATACCCGCAACAACCCCTGGGGCCTGACGCTCCAGCCATCGCTGTCACTCGTCGCCATCAGTGCAGCCGGTCTGGCGGGACCTGCTGGCCATAACATTCTCGAGCTGACGCCGGAACAGTGCGCAGCATTCGGATATGCCCCCGGCAAATCCGCCACCCGTGGCGACTGGTGCGGCTCCTACACCCAGGATGGTTCGCGCAGCATCTGGAACAAGAACAGCTTTTACTCCGGTTACATCAGCGGCAAGTACGACTTCAATGACAATATCGAAGGCTTCTCCAGCCTGACGTACTACGACGCGGACTCCAAGGCCAGTTCTGGCACTGAATTCTGGGGAACCGGCGGTAGCCCATTCACGCCGGCTGGCGTGTTCTACGATCCCAACTTTGGCGACCTGCTGCAGTTGCAGCGCGTATTCAATCCTTTCGAACTCGGCGGTAACGAGGCAGCCTCGACGCTGTACAGCGAGAAGACCTGGGACATCACGTTGGGCGCCCGCGGCACTTTTGCCGATCGCTTCGATTGGGAAGTCTATGCAGCCCACTCCGAGTACAGCTACAAGTCCAACACCCCGCGCCTGTTGGCGAAGGCCGTCCACAACTACTTCCTGGGCGACCAGCTCGGAACGATCTCCGGCTATCCGATCTATGAGCTCAACATGGATCGTTACACCTCGCCGATCACCCCGGATATCTATCGTTCCTTCTCCACTCGCGTAATCAACACGGGCGAAACATCCTCGTCCACCTTGAACTTCAACTTCTCCGGCGACCTGTTCGAGCTGCCTGCTGGTCCGCTGGGCTTCGCAGGTGTTATCGAAGGCGTCCGTCAGGCAACGACGCTTGAGAGTGACCCGCGCACCAATCCGCTGCGCCCGGTCGATGAGCAAACCGTCTACAACCTCGTCAGCTCGGGCCGCACCGATGGCCAGCGTGATCGCTATGCCATCGGCGCGGAGTTCCGCGTTCCGATCTTCGACAGCCTGAGTGCGAACCTGGCCGCCCGTTGGGATAAGTACGACGACATCACCGCGGTTGATGACGCCGTCACCTACAACCTCGGTCTCGAGTGGCGTCCGTTCAGCAACCTGCTGGTGCGTGGCACCTACGCCACCAGCTTCAAGGCGCCTGACATGCAGTTGGTCTACGCCGAGGGCGCTGCATCCTATGCATCCATCCTGGACGAGTACTCCTGCCGCTCCGGCTTGGGTCTTGGTCAACCGCTTGATGCAAACGGCAACCCGATTCCGCGCCGTACGGCCGACTGTAATGTCAGTGGTGATCGCACCATCTATCAGGCCCAGAGCACCATTGCCGGCAACCCTGGTCTGAAGGAAGAAGAAGGCAAGTCGATCAGCGCCGGCTTTGTCTGGGACATCATTGATGGCATGTCGCTGTCGGTGGATTACTGGCGCATCAAGCTGGAAGATGCAGCGTCCCAGTTGGACTCGTCGTACCTGCTCGAAACCGAAGCTGCATGCCGATTGGGCTCCTATGAGGATCCCAGCAAGCCTGCACCCAGCGCCAGCATCTGTAACAACGTGCTTTCGTTGATCACCCGCACCAGCGCCCCCGGCACCACCCTTGACGGTCGTGTCGAGCGCATCAACCAAGCCTATGTCAATACCGCGCTGCGTGACATCAGTGGCATCGACAGCACCTTCCGCTATCGTTTGATCACCGACCGCTGGGGCACCTTCCGCTTCGAGAACAGCTATTCGCTGAACTTGACCAACAAGTACAAGGAACTGCAGGAAGATCCGCTCGTCGATTACCGTGATCTGCGGCCGATCGTGTTCTACCCCGAGCGTAGCCGCCTGCGTGCTACCGCAAGCTGGGAGTACAACGACTGGACGACCACCTTGTATGCCAGCCGCATGGGTTCGGCCTGGACCAAGCGCGCAACCACGCCCAATCAGTGCTACACCGGCGTGAACAGCGGCATCTGCTGGGGTCGCCGTCTGGCTCCGTTCATCCTGTGGAACGCATCTGTCGCCAAGGACTTCGGTCCCAATGTCACTGCGCAGTTCACTGTGGTCAACGCATTCAACAAGCAGTACCGCAATGATCCGGGTAACAACACCTACCCGTACTTTGATCCATACATCGGCGCCGATCCGCTGGGCCGTCGGTTCTACATGAGCGTTTCGTACAAGTTCTGATGAACTCGAGAGCCCGGCGCACCGCCGGGCTCTCTTTTCGGGTGGACCACAGATCAGATCGCATAACAGGAGCAAGGACTACACCCTATGGATTATCTGAAATCCGCAGTACTCGCGGCAGCTCTGCTGACAACCAACACCGCTTTCGCCGACGTCCAGCCGTCAGTCAAGGATTTTGTTGGACATCCCGCTTATGGCACGGCACGCATATCCCCGACCGGCAGCTACCTGGCTGTCACCGTCGACAATGGCGACCAGGACATCCTGACAATCCTCCGCGCCAGCGACCTCAAACCATTGAAGGTCGTACAGCTTCCCGACAAAAAGAGTGTTGGCCAGTTTGCCTGGATTTCGCCGGAACGGCTGATGTTCAACTCGGTCAAGAAACTCGGCGGCTACGCCCAGCCGTTCTCGCTTGGCGAATGGTATGCAGTCAACGCTGACGGCACCCAATCTGTCCCGGTGATCTTCCGTGGCACCCGCGATGCGACCCAACGCGGAAAGACCGTCGGCTCGGAGTCGTATTCGTTGCTGGACACCCTCAAGGGTGATGACCGCAATGTAATCATGCAGGCCCGCTACCCGCGATCGAGCGAGGGCGCCGGCACGGAAGTCGTCCGCGTAGACACCATAAGTGGCAGACGCACCTCGTTGGGACGAGCACCGAAATCGAACTGTTCCATCGCACTGGATGCGGACAAGGCCCCGCGTTTCGCCGTGTGCTCGTCGACCCGTGACGAGTCTGGCGAATACGATGAGCGCACGGAACTGTACCGCCGTGATGGCCAGAACTGGACCTTGGTCAATGCCTCTGCAACCGACGGAAAGCATCTTTCGGTAGAGCGCACCTCCGATGACGGCACCGTTTTCGCATGGCAGGATGACGGCAAGGCTCCGGCCGCCCTGGGCACACTTGACACTGCCAACGGCGACTTCAAACAGCTCTTCGTCGATCCCATCGCTGAGGTATCCCAGCTGATATGGTCGACAGATCGCAACAGCATCATCGGCGCTGTCACCGAAGCTGGTGCACCAAAAGTTTCACTGATTGATGAAGCCAATCCAGATGCGGAACTCTATGCATCACTGGCAAATGCTTTCGCTGGCCAGAAAGTGGACTTCTCAAGTTATACCGATGACGGCAACCAGATCTTGGTTTCCGTGTACAGCGATAGCAATCCGGGCGAGCTGTATCTCTTCGACCGCGGAACCGGTAAAGCTCGTTTTCTGATGTCGCGCATGGCGCATCTGAACAAAGACAAGCTGGCCACCACCAAGCCATTCTCTTTCAATGCCCGCGATGGTCGCCTGATCCATGCGTACCTGACGCTACCCAACGGTTCTGATGGCAAGAATTTGCCGCTCATCGTGAACCCCCACGGCGGCCCAATCGGTCCGCGGGACAACTGGGGCTTCAATCCGGAAGCACAACTGTTCGCCAGCCGTGGCTATGCCACCTTGCAGATCAACTATCGTGGCTCCGGCGGCTACGGCAAGGGCTTCCAGGATGCTGGCCATCAGCAATGGGGCCAAGGCATCCAGAACGACATCCTCGACGCTACGCATTGGGTCATCAATCAAGGCTACGCGAATCGAGACAGGATTTGCATCTACGGCGGCAGTTTCGGCGGCTACTCTTCGCTGATGGCCCCCATTCGTGAACCTGGCTTGTTCAAGTGCACCTTCGGCTATGTGGGCGTCTATGACGTCGACATGATGTTCAACAAGGGTGACATTCCGCAGAGCGATTTCGGCCAGAGGTACCTACGACGCACCCATGGAACGGACACCGCGCAATGGGCTCAGAACTCTCCGGCAAGGCGCGCAGCAGAAGTGAAGATACCGGTGTATCTCGCGGCCGGTGCGCGCGACGTCCGCACGCCACCGGAACAGACCGAGTTGATGAACAAAGCGTTGATCGAAGCGGGCAACAAGCCCGAAGGCATGATCATCCAGCCAGGTGAGATGCATGGTTTCTATGGTGAGGACGCTCGCATCAATCTGTACACCGAAATGCTCAGTTTCTTCCAACGTCACATCGGCGACGGCACTGTTACCGTCGGCGAGGCCAAGAGCGCCTCGGGAGCAAAGTAAAGGGATCCTGTCGCGCTGGTAGATTCAATACAACTTGGCGTAAGGACGGCAAGGAGGAGGGAATTCCCTTCTCCTTGCCGGTCGCCTTTCTGTATTGGGTCACCAACCCAGCTGGACTCGACCAAACACACCTGCAAGGAAAGCAACAGGGATTCGAATGAACAAGAGAACGGCACAACTTGCCATCCTTACTTTCGCATTGACATTCGCCGCTCCAGCGATAGCAGGCAACGACACCCCGCATCCGGACCCGACTACCGATCCGGTGATGATCACTTCCGGCTTCCTCAGCGGCCACCCGGATTTGCGGTTCAGACTCCTCGCACTGCAAAAAAGAAACGAAGGGAAGCAATCTGCTGCATTTGAGTTCTTCATGCGCGCCGCATACTACGGCGACAAGCCCTCGGCAGGGATGGTGGCTGAGATGCTCTGGGACGGGACGGGGACAGCCCAAGACCGGGCCCAGGCTTATGCATGGATGGACCTGGCTGCAGAACGTGGGTATGAAGGTTTTCTCGACCTTCGCGAACGCTACTGGGCAAAACTCGATGAAGCCGATCGCGACCGTGCCATCATCGTTGGGCAGGATATCTATGCCCGCTATGGTGACGCTGCAGCCCTTCCACGAATTGCCAGAGCGTTGCGCTTTGAAAAGCGCCGGATGACAGGCAGCCGAACTGGATTCACCGGTAATCTGCGCATCGTGGTACCTGCACCAGGCGGTGGCACTGAAGAAATTGATGGTTCAAAATTTTACGATGAGCGTTACTGGGATCCCGTTCAGTACCAACAATGGCACGATGCCATCTGGCGCAAACCACGTGTTGCCAGGGTTGACATCGGTGCGGTAACGCAGCTTCCTCAGCCGAATCTGGATACGCGCATTCCAAAGGTCGACCCCATCCCGGACGATCCGGGGCAGGAACCCGCACCAACCGATGAAATGCCGCTTCTGCATGGAAACCCGGCTCGACCCTGACACCCGAAAGCCCCCTGTCTTTACAACAGGGGGCTTGTCAGAGAATGCAATCGAGGTTGGCTCAATGTGCCAACCGCCAGGAGCAATGGCTCGCTGCACACCATCAATCTGCCAGAATTGCCTGCGCGGCATTGTGCCCCGGCGCACCCGTTACCCCTCCGCCCGGGTGCGTCCCGGAGCCGCAAAGGTACATCCCAGCCAACGCTCCCCGGTAACTGGCCTGCCCCAGCATCGGCCGCGCACTGAACAACTGGTTCAAGCTCAGCGCGCCGTGGAAGATATCGCCACCAATCAGGCCAAATGTCCGCTCAAGATCCAGCGGACTCATGATCTGCCGACCGAGTACCGATGCGGCAAAACCCGGCGCATGTTTATCGACAGTTGCGATCATCAAATCCGCGACTTCTTCGCGGTGATCATCCCAGCTGCGTCCACCTGGCAACTGTGGGGCAACGTGCTGGCAGAACAGGCTGGCCACATGCTGTCCGGGCGGCGCCAGCGAGTCATCCAGCGTGCTGGGTATCAGCATCTCGACTATCGGCTCACGCGACCAACCGTGTTGGCGTGCATCCAGATAGGCACGATCCATGTAATCCAGGCTCGGCGCGATGATGATGCCGGCGGTCAAGTGATCCCCCTGCCCCGGCAACACGCTGAAATCAGGCAGCTTTGACAAAGCCACATTCATGCGGAATGTCCCGGAGCCACAGCGCCAGTTGGCCATGCGTTCCAAGGTGGCCGCCGGCACATCGCCAGGATCGAATAGACGTTCGTACAGCAGCTTCGGATTGACGTTGGCAACGATGGCCTTGCCACGCAGCACCTCGCCATTCGCCAGCACCACACCTACCGCGCGCCCCTGCTCGACCAGCACCTTGCTGACTGCTGCATCAGTACGAATTTCAACGTCGGCCTCGACCGCCGCACGCGCCATCGCCTGGGTGATCGCGCCCATGCCACCAATCGCATGCCCCCAGGCACCTTTGACGCCGTTGCTTTCACCAAACACGTGATGCAACAACACGTAGGCCGTGCCCGGCGCATACGGGCTTGCGTAGTTGCCGACGATTCCATCAAAGCCGAACAAGGCTTTGATGGGCGCGCTTTCAAACCAACGATCCAGGTATTCGGCGGCGGAGATGGTGAACAGATCCATCAACTCCTGTTGCAAGCCCGGATCCAGGCGCTGCAGCTGTCGGCCCAGCTGCCCTGCCTTCCACAGCTCCGGCAGCGCGCGCAACCAACTCGTACCACTGATATTGGGTGGTGCCTGCAGGGCCTGGGCACGCAGCACATCGGCAAAAATCTCCAAGCGCTGTTCGTACTCGGGCAGGCGTGCCGCATCACGCTCGGAAAAGCGCGCCACCTGTTCGCCGGTGCGCCCGGCCCCGGCCAACAGATACTCACCCTCGCCCAGCGGCAGGAAGTTGTTGAGCTTGCGCGAGACTACCCGCAAGCCATGCCGTTCCAGCTCCAGCTCGGCGATCACCTTGGGCTGCAGCAACGACACCGTATAAGAGGCCACCGAGTTTCGGAAGCCGGGATGGAACTCCTCGGTGACCGCGGCACCTCCCACCACCGCACGCCGCTCCAGTACCAATACGCGCTTGCCGGCTTTGGCCAGATAGGCCGCGCACACCAGGCCGTTATGGCCGCCGCCGATCAGGATCGCGTCCCACTGCTTGCTCGATGTCTTGGTCATTGCTGCTGTATAGCATCGCCCAGTCGCCACCGCCCATAGGAATACACCGGCAGCGACCCATTACCTTCTACACCCCTTCCTCATCGGTTTCAGGCGTATCTTCCTGCTTCGGCCCCGGACTCCGTGGCCCCACTCATGCTTTGAAACCGGCCCGGAGGCCTTTCCCGTGATCGTTCGCAAACCCCAGATTCTCCTGCTGTCGCTGGCCGTCGCCGCTGCGCTGACCGGTTGCCCCAAGCAGGAAGAGCAGTCCCCGCCGGCCGCTACCGCCGCTGCCCCGGCCGCCGCCAATGAGCTGAAACTGGACGAGTCCAAGCTGCCGGCCTACAACGCCTTCACCGCCGCCGACCTCGACGCCAGCAAGGACGCGTGTACCGATTTCAACAGCTACGTGAACGAAAAGTGGCTCAACGCCAACGAAATTCCGGCTGACCGCACCAGCTGGGGCGCCTTCACCATCCTCGACGAGCGTTCGGTGGCCGTGCAGCACCAGCTGGCAGAGCAGGCTGCAGCGATGAAGAACGCCACCGGCATCGAGAAGATTGTTGGCGACTTCTGGGCCGCCGGCATGGACGAAGCCAAGATCAACAGCCTGGGTATCACCCCGCTGAAGGCCGATCTGGCTGCGATTGACGGCCTGCAGGACACCGCCGCACTAGCCAACTACCTGCGCAGCACCGCTGCCAAGGGCGAGAACTTCCTGTTCGGCTTCGGCCCGGAAGCGGACTTCAAGAATTCGTCCATGAACATGGCCTACGCCAGCCAGGGCGGCCTGGGCCTGCCGGACACCACGTACTACACCGACGCCAGCAAGGCCGACAAGCTCAACGCCTACAAGGCCCACGTGGCCAAGGTGCTGGAACTGAGCGGCGTTGCCGCGGCCGACGCCGCCAAGCAGGCCGAGGAAGTGGTCAAGTTTGAAACCCGCCTGGCCAAGGCCTCCAAGTCCAGCGTCGAACTGTCGCGTGACGTCTCGCTGTATTACAACCCGGTCAGCGTGGCCGATGCCGACAAGCTGACCCCGAACTTCAGCTGGACCGCGTTCTTCCAGGCGCAGGGTGTTGCCGCACCGGAGAAATTCTCGCTGGCGATGCCGGCCTTCCACGCGGAAGTGAGCAAGATGCTGGCCGACACCGACCCGGCAGCGTGGCGCGCGTACCTGCGCTTCCACACTGTCGACGGCGCCGCACCGTACCTGAGCAATGAGTTCGTGCAGGAGAACTACGCGTTCTACGGCAAGGAACTGAACGGCCAGAAGGAAATCAAGCCGCGCTGGAAGCAGGTCCTGGGCACCATTGAAAACGATGCCGGCGATGCTTTCGGCCAGATGTACGTCAAGGTCGCCTTCTCGCCTGAGTCCAAGGCCAAGATGGAAGAACTGGTCAAGAACCTCGCCAGCGCGCTGAAGGATCGCATCCAGAACCTGACCTGGATGAGCGACGAAACCAAGGCCAAGGCCATCGCCAAGTGGGAGACCTTCACCCCGAAGATCGGCTACCCGGACAAGTGGCGTGACTGGAGCGGCCTGAGCACCACCCACGATGACTATCTGGGCAACGTCCGCGCTGCCAATGCCTTCAATTACAAGTGGGCATTGGCCAAGATCGGCCAGCCGGTCGACAAGACCGAGTGGGGCATGACCCCGCAGACCGTCAACGCCTACTACAACCCGCTGCAGAACGAGATCGTGTTCCCGGCCGCTATCCTGCAGCCGCCGTTCTTCGACGTGAACGCCGACGACGCGCTGAACTACGGTGGTATCGGTGCCGTGATCGGCCACGAAATGACCCACGGTTACGACGACCAGGGCAGCCGCTTCGGCCCGACCGGCAACTTCGAGAACTGGTGGACGCCGGCTGACGCCAAGGGCTTTGAAGGCCTGACCGGCAAGCTGGTCAAGCAGTTCAACGAGTACAAGGTGGGCGACCAGCAGGTCAATGGCACGCTGACCCTGGGCGAGAACATCGCCGATCTGGGCGGCCTGGCCACGGCTTATGACGCCCTGCAGAAGGCTTCGACCGGCAAGGAAGATGCAAAGGTTGATGGCTTCAGCCGCGACCAGCGCTTCTTCTTCAACTGGGCCACCGTGTGGCGCACCAAGTACACCGCCGAGAACGCCAAGGTCCGCTTGGCCACCGACTCGCACGCCCCGGCACAGTTCCGTGCCATGGGTGCGCCGTCGAACCTGCCGACCTTCGCCGCGGCGTTCCAGTGCAAGGCCGGTTCGCCGATGGTCCGCGCTGGCGACAAGCAGGTAGTGATCTGGTAATCGCTGCCCTGCAGTAAGAACCGAAGAAGGCCCGGCATTGCCGGGCCTTCTTCTTTTTTTGTAGGAGCGGCGTAAGCCGCGAAGCCGACCAAACCCAAAGCGCCACGAGTCAACCCAATCCAGTCAACGCCAGCCACATCATCTGCCGTGGCTTCGCGGCTAACGCCGCTCCTACAAGCACCAGCTTTGATGCAGTACCCAATTCCGTGCCCCGCCCCGGCACCATTCCCCCGCCAGCTTGTTAAACTCCGCCCACTTTGTCCTTCTGCGGATATGCACCACATGCCCAACGTTCGCCCACTTACCCTGGCCCTGACCTTCTCCCTGGCGACCATGCTGTCCGCCAACGATGCGCAGGCCGCCCGCAAGAAGCCTGCGGCTAGGGCACCGGCAGTGAGCGCGGCCTGTACGGACTTCTACGAAACCACCAACGGCAATTGGCTCAAGGCCAACCCGGTGCCGCAGACCGGTGCGGTCAGCGCGCTCGGCACGCTGGCGGACAACACCCACACCCAGCAGCGCCAGTTGCTGGATCGCGCGATGACCGCGCCGCAAGGCAACGTGCAGAAGCTGCTTGGCGATTTCTGGGCCAGCGGCCTGGATGAAGCCGCGGTCGAAGCCGACGGTTCCAAGCCGATCGCGCCGCTGCTGACCCGCATCAACGCCATCAAGAAGGCCAAGGACATCCCGGCCTCGATCGCTGCCCTGCATCAGGTCGGCATTCCGGTCGCGTTCAATTTCGCCCCGGACGTAGACCTGAAGGCATTGGACCGCCATATCGGCTACTTCATGCAAGGCGGCACCGGCCTGCCGGACCCGGCCTTCTACACCCGCACCGATGCCGACACCGTTGCCCTGATGGGCCGCTATCGCGCCTACGTGAAGCAGATCCTGGCCCTGACCGGCACCCCGGCGGCGCAACTTGATGCCGAATCGGCGCTGGTCATCCAGCTGGAAACCGAACTGGCGCGCAGCGCGCACTCGGTGGCCGACATCAACAACCCGTTCAATAACTACGCGCCGGTCTCCACCAAGGACCTCAACAGCCGCTACCGCAACCTGCAGTTGGATGCCTTCCTGAAGGCGCAGGGCGTGAACGACGACCTGGTGTCGCTGGCCGACCCGGCGCTGTTCCAGCAGCTCAACGGCATGGTCAGCCGTCTGCCGGCCAATCAGTGGAAAGCCTACCTGCGCTGGCGCGTGGGCGACGCGATGGCGCCGTACCTGTCCAAGGCCTACCGCGACGCCGAGTTCGAGTTCCGTGGCCGCCTGCTGCGTGGCCAGGCCATCGCCCCGGCGCGCCCGGACGCTGTGCTCGACGCCATCAACGTGGCCGCCGGCCCGATGCTGGGCCACGAATACGCCGCGACCTACCTCAACCGCGACACCCGCCGCCAGGCTGGCGTCATGGTCGACCAGATCCGCGAAGCACAGATCGCCGCGGTCAAGCGCAGCAGCTGGCTCAGCGCCGATGCCAAGACCGAAGCCGAAGCCAAGCTGGCGGCGATGAAGATCGAGATCGGCACCCCGCTGCGCGATCTGGACTACACCGTACAGCCGATGGGCCGCGGCAGCTTTGGTGGCAACATCCTGATCGCTTCTACCTGGCGCCACGCCCAGGAAATGAAGCGCATCGGCAAGGGCAACGCCGACCGCCGTTGGGACGTGCTGCCACAGCAGCCGTCGATCGCTTACGACATCGCCCAGAACCGCTTGATCGTGACGGCCGCAGCCCTGCAGGGGCCGATCTTTGCCGCCAACGCCAGCAATGCCGAGAAGTTCGGCGCTTTCGGTGGCCTGGTCGCGCATGAAGTCAGCCGCGCCATCGACGTCAAGGGCGCGATGATCGACGCCAAGGGCGAACTGCGCAGCTGGTGGACGCCGGCTGACAAGAGCGCCTGGACGCTGCTCGGCAACCGCGTCGCCGCGCAGTACAGCGCTTACCCGTTCCCGGGCGTCAAGGATGCCAAGGTCAACGGTGAGCTGACCCGCGACGAGAACATGGCGGATCTGTCGGGCATGGAGATCGCGTTGGAGGCCTTCACTGCCGCCCAGGCTGATGCCAAGCCGGCCGACAAGCAGGACTTCTTCAAGGGCTGGACCAGCCTGTGGGCGCAGCAGTTGTCGCCGAACGAAGCCGTGCAGCGCCTGAGCACCGACGTGCGCGCACCGGGCCGCTGGCGCAGCAATGCACCGCTGTCCAACCTGCCGGAGTTTGGCGCCAGCTTCAGCTGCAAGCCGGGCCAGCCGATGCAGCGTACCGACGCCGAGCAGATCAGGATCTGGCGTTGATGCGGAATTGAAGGAAGCAAAAAGGCGCGGATTCCGCGCCTTTTTGCATTCTCACCGTAGTGCCGAGCCATGCTCGGCATTTCTGTTTGAGCCCCTCTCCCGCTTGCGGGAGAGGGGTTGGGGTGAGGGCTGCCTTGCGCGGGCAAAGCCCCTGCCGAGCATGGCTCGGCACTACAGTTGCTTGCTATTTGACGCGGCGCAGATGCGGGCCACGCTTGTTGAACGGTGGCTGCCCACGCCAGTAGCGGATCAGCAACCAGCCAAACAGCATGCCGCCCAAGTGGGCGAAATGGGCCACGCCTGGCTGCCAACCGGTGAAGCCCAGCAGCAGCTCAATCGCACCGAACACGATCACGAAAGTACGTGCCTTCATCGGGATCGGCGGGAACAACAGCACCACCCGCTGGTTCGGGAACAACATACCGTAGGCCAGCAGCAGGCCGAACACACCGCCAGAGGCGCCCAGCACCGGGTTGTACTCACCTGCAAAGGCAGCCACCAGCAGCTGGCAGAGGCCGGCACCGACCACACAGACCATGTAATAGGTCAGGAAGCGCTTCTCGCCCCAGGTCGCCTCCAACGGCGCACCAAACATGAAAAGCGCCAGCATGTTGAAGAACAGATGGCCGAAGCTGCCATGCAGGAAGCCGTAGCTCAGCAGCTGCCACGGCTCAAAACCAGGCGAATCAGCAAACACCTGTTGCGAGCCCAAGGGCCACAGCATCAGCTGGGTAAAGATGCCCGCCGTCTGCGGAAGCTGCTGCAGCAGGAACAGGACGATGTTGGCGATCAGCAACGTCTGGGTGATCTTGGGTAGGCGCGGGAACATGGTGGCATCCGGGGAAACTGGCTACATCATAGCCGCAGCGGCTAGCCCGGGCCCCAGATCGCCTCGTCCAGGCTGCGCGGCGGTTTGGGCCGCTTCACCCTGCCGTTCTCCACCGCCACACCCTCGGCCCGCAGCCGTTGGCTCTGCTCGCGCCAACCGCGCGAGCCCTCGGGCATGGCGATACGGCCGTCCGAGCGCAGCACTCTATGCCACGGCAGCTCCGGGTCGTCGTTGTTGCCCAGCAGGCGCGCCACCAGCCTTGCCCTTCCGGGCAACCCGGCCTTGGCCGCCACTTCACCGTAGCCCAGCACCTGTCCGCGCGGGATGGCGCGAATAGCCTCAAGGATGCGCGCGTGGCCGGCGGCGGCACTGGCCTCAGGGCTCACCGCTTCTTCGCCACGCCGCTGCCCACCAGCAGCACGCCCAGCAGTACCAGCACCGTCCCGGCGCTTTGCCAAATGCCCATCGGTTCGTCGAGCAGCCATACGCTGAGCACAATCGTGGAAACCGGGCCCAGCATACTCACCTGCGCGGCCAGCGAGGAGCCAATCCGCTTGACCCCGATCATGATCGCCAGCACCGGCAGGACGGTACAGACCGTGCCGTTGAGCAGTGACAGCCAGTACACCGGCGGCGCGTACTCCCACAGCGCTGCCCAGGGCTGGAACAGCAGGTATTGGCCGATGCAAAGCACGCAGGCCACCATGCTGGCGTAGGCAGTCAGGCGCACCGCGCCAATCCGCGCCACCGCCTGACCACTGCCGAACAGATACACCGCATAACTCAGCGCACTGGCGAACACCAGGGCCGAGCCGATCAAGGTGCGTCGCCCTTCGAGCTGGATGTCATGACCGAAGGCCAGCAGTACGCCCAGATAACTGACCAGCAAGGCCGCTACCTGGATGCGGGTTGGCCGCTGCTTGAGCACCACCAGCGCGATCAGCACCACCAACGTGGGGCTGAGATACAGGATCAATCGCTCCAGCGTAGCGCTGATGTACTGCAGACCGAGGAAGTCCAGATAGCTCGACAGGTAGTAGCCACTGAAACCGAGCAGCAACACCCGCCAACGATCACCGACCGACAGCGGCTGCGCGCGCCGTGCCGCCCACATGCCCATGGCGATGAAGAACGGAAACGCGATCATCATCCGCAGCGCAAGCAAGGCGGTGGCATCGGCGCCATGCCGGTAGGCGAGCTTGACGATCACCGCCTTGCCGGAGGCGGCGATCGCACCGGTGGCGGCCAGCAGCAGGCCGCTGATCAACAGCCGGCGCGAGCTGGTGGGTAGTGTTGGCGCAGCCACTACGGCCTGGCGCTGGCTTGGAGCAGTCACGGTGTTACGGCATCCGGGGGAGCTGGCTTTCTATTATGGGTGCTGCGGGATTTGGGCGTGGCTGCTGGGTAGGACCAGGGTTTTCACCGGAGAACAAGCAAGATCAACCGCACCCCTCCCCAACCCGCCCGGCCCGAAGGCCTGGCCTTCGGTCGTTCATCAGGCCGCGCGCCAGTGGCGCGCAAGCAGACCTTCTTCCCCCCTTGCTTACGGCAAAGGGAGGGAGCAAACGCATTGCCCGCAACTGCAGGACCAGCCTCCTCCCTTGCGCGCAGCGCAGGGGAGGATTGAGGAGGGGTGCCTTTGCGCTGTCGCTGTTGCTGCCCACCAACCTCAACGCATCAAAACAACTTCCTCAGCCGAAGTCGGATGGATCGCCACCGTCTCCTCCATCTGCCTGCGCGTCACTCCGGCCTTCACCGCCACCGCAAACCCCTGCAGTATCTCGTCGGCCCCCTCGCCCAGCAGATGGATGCCAACCACCTTCTCGTCTTCACCGGCACAGACCATCTTGAACAAACTGCGCACTTCACCCTGCCCCAGCGCCTGCAGCATCGGCCGGAACCGACTGTAATACGTACTCACCTTGCCAAAACGCTTACAGGCCTCTTCCTCGCTCAGGCCGACACTGCCCAGCGGCGGATGCGCGAACACAACACTGGGAACGTTCTCGTAATCGAGCCTGGCCTCAGGTTGCCCGCCCAACACGCGATCCATCAGCCTGCGTGCGGCAGCAATCGCAACCGGAGTCAGGGTCACCCGGCCGGTAACGTCGCCAACCGCATAGATGCCCGGCACCGAAGTGTTCTGGTAATCATCAACTTCGATCTGGCCCTTCTCGCCCAGCCTCACGCCAGCCTGCTCCAAGCCAAGCCCCTTTGTGTTCGGGCCACGCCCGGTGGCGAAAAGCACCGTATCGAACACCGCCTGTTCCGGACCGTTGTGCAGCTGCGCGCGGATCTGTTGCTGCTGCCGCTGCAGCGCTTCTACCTTGCAGCCGAAGTGCAGCTCCACGCCCTGCAGGCGCAGGTTCTCCGCCAGCTGGTCTGATACTTCCGCGTCAAATTTATCCAGCAAGCGCTGCCCACGTACCAGCAAGGCAACCTCGCTACCCAATGCACGTAGTACCCCGGCAAGTTCCACCGCGATATAGCCACCGCCTACCAGGGCAACGCGATCCGGCCGTGCCTGCAGCGCAAAGAAATCATCCGACACACCACCCAACTCTGCCCCCGGCAACTCCGGCTTGAGCGGATGCGCGCCGGTAGCGATGACGATGTGCTCGGCGCGGAACTGCGTGCCGTCTTCGCACTGAACCGTGTGCGCATCGATCAGATGCCCACGATTGCTGACCCGCACCACGCCGGTTTCATCCAACCGCTTCTGATAGCTGGCGTGAATATTGGCGATGTACTGTTGACGCCGATCCAACAGCGTCGACCATGCCAACGCCGGTTCTGCCGGCACATCAAACCCGACACGTCGCGCCAATGCGATCCGCTCAGCCAGGTCCGCGGCCAGCCACATCGCCTTCTTCGGCACGCACCCCACGTTCACGCAGGTACCACCCAGCGGCGCAGGCTCCAGCATCGCCACCTTGGCGCCGTAGGATGCTGCGCGGAACGTGGCAGCCAAACCGCCCGAACCGCCACCCAACACCACCACGTCGTAGTTGCGCGCGCTCATTGGAAGCGCTCCACGCTATACGGCGCAGGATCAATTGCAGGCGCTCGCCCGGTTATCAAATCAGCCATCAGTTGTCCGCTCCCACTGCTCATACTGATGCCGAGCATGCCATGACCCGCTGCTAGCCAGACGTGAGCATGCACGGGGGAGCGCCCCAGTATCGGCATGTCATCCCAGGTCATCGGCCGCCAGCCATACCAGCGCTCATATATGACCTCGCCGATTGGCTGGCGCAGATACTGCCGCGCCGCCTGCTCCAGTGCCTGCAGACGGGTTTCATTCAAACGCCGGTCCTGTCCGGAAAACTCCATCGTGCCGCCCATACGCATCTGTTCAGCCCAGGCAATGACAAATACCGAACGATCCTTCAGCACCACCGGCCGGCTCGGCACCTGCATCGGACAGCTGCCAGTGATGGAGTAGCCCTTGCCTGCCTGGATCGGGACGCGCAGCCCAAGCCTGGCGGCAAGCCGCGGTGACCACGCACCGGTCGCCAGCACCAGTTCACAGCTATCACGGGCACCTCGATTGGTCTGCACGCGCACGCCCTGTTCGCTCGGCTCGAATGACTGCACCGCGCAGTGCTCTTCGATCAGCACGCCGCGCGCACGCAGCACTCGTCCCAGTTCGGCGATGTAACGGTCTGGGCGCAGACTGGCATCGCCCGGAAAACGGATCGCGCCGACCACGCCATCGTTGAAGGCGGGCTCAGCACGAACATAATCGCTGCCATCGATTATTTCGGTGACGATGCCAAGCTCTGCCAAAACGCTGCGTTCGCCCGCATGGGCGTCGAAATTGCGCTGCTGGCGAAACACATAGTCCAAGCCCTTCTGGGCGAACTCGCAATCCAACTGATAGCGCTGCACCCAGTCAGCCAGACGCTGCCGGGAGTCGTTCAACAATACGGCACGCCCTTGCGCGCTGTGCAGCCAGTCCTGTCGATTGCAGCGCGCCGCGAATTTCAACAGCCAGCGCCAAAGAGCAGGATCAAAACGCGGCGGGATGTACAGCGGCGCCTGCGGCGACAACATCCAGCGCAATGCGCGCATCGGCACACCCGGTGCCGCCAGCGGTGGCGCATGACTTGGAGTGATGGTGCCGCAGTTACCGTGCGAGGTCGCACCGCCCAGTGTGCCAGTGTCAATCACGCGCACCTGCCGTCCCGCTTCGGAAAGTGCCAACGCGGTGGCCAGACCGGTGGCACCGGCGCCAACAACAAGAACATCGTCTTTGGGAGAGTTCACCCAGCTATTTTATTGCCACCAATACATCAGCGCCGCAGTGGTGGCATTTGCAAGTAAGTGAACGCCCGCCACAACCACTCCACCGGCCCGTACTGGAAACGCCGCAACCATAGCTGGCTGAGCAGTACCTGCACAGCGAACAGGACCACGGCAAACAGCAGCTGCGACCCACGCCCCATCTGTTCGAACCAACCCAGACCATAGCCGTAGAAGACCAGGGTACAGACCAAGGACTGCCCCAGGTAATTGCTCAAGGCCATGCGCCCCGCCGGTGCCAGCCATTGCAGATGACGACTCCAGCGCACGCCCCAAGCCAGATAGCCCAGACACATCAGCAAACCTGCGACTGCAGTCAGCGCGTAGGCGCCTGCGCTGCGCATGGTGAACTGCCCTGGGGCGTTGTATGGCAGCACCCACACGCTCAGCAACATCACCGCAAGACCGATCGGCAGCAGCAACCAGCGCAAAACGGCCCACAAACGCGGATAGCGGCCTGGCTCGGCAATGGCACCACTGCGCGCGAACCATGCGCCGATCAGGAACATGCCCAGCACCTGGGGGCCAACGAGCAACAGCGCACCCAGCGAAGCACCCACGTCCTGCAGGCGCTGCGCGACTGCCTGCAGATAGCTGCCCTGCCCGTAAGCCTGACGCTGCGCCTCGATTGCGGCCTTTGCTGCTTCCGCCTGTGCAGTGGCGGCGTCGGCCGGGGCAAATTGCATCAAGGCACCCAGCAGCAACATCAGTACAGCGGCGCCCAGATAAGCCACTGTTCCCAATGCCGGCAACCAACTGCGCGGCGCCTCGCGGAATGCCAACAACACAAACGACAACAGCGCGTAGGCGACCAGAATGTCACCGGACCATAGCAACAGCCCATGCAGCACGCCGATGATCAGCAAGCCAAGGCTGCGACGCAGATAGAAGCGGGTGAAGTCGCGTCCTGCAGTGACCGCCCGCTGCGCCATTACCGCGAAGCCGGCACCGAACAGCAGCGAGAACAGAGTGAAGAACTTGCCCTGCACGAAGATGTAGACGAAGGCATCGGCCCAGTAGTCCCAGCCCTGCCAGTGCGGATCGATGCCGGTGAACGACAGATCCAACGGGCCACTGAAGGCCTCCATGTTCATCAGCAGGATGCCGAACAGGGCAAAGCCGCGCAGCACATCCAAGCTGGCAATGCGCTCATTCACTGCCACAGGCTGGAAAGCAGAAGTAGACAACGACGACATCCTTCAGCAACAGGTGCGCGATTAGAGCACGCCGGAACAATGTAGTGGGGCGGCCCCCCCACGCCCGGCCGACACGCCAACAACAAACACACCCCACGGAGCGCAGCCCAGAGGGACACAAACC
>NZ_JBRRCU010000025.1:0-52858 GCF_056759195.1 Stenotrophomonas sp. STEN083
GCGCGGGGGGCGCGCTTCGGGGGGGGGGGGGGGTTTGCGCCTACGTTGCCGCTCCTCGCGGGGGTGGGCCGGGGAGGGGTGCTGTTCGCAGTAAACATAGGCGCCCTCGCACACCAACTCACCCGCGCCAACACTCCGCGCAGGTAAAATTGCCGCATGAACCAGAATACCGCCGCTACCCAGTGCATCAGCGAACTCCGCCGCCAGCTGGCCGACGCCTCGCGTGCGTACCATGAGCACGACGAGCAGATCATCCCGGACGCCGAATACGACCGGTTGATGCGTGAGCTGGAAGCGCTCGAAGCTGCGCACCCGGAACTGGACAGCGCCGATTCGCCCAGCCATCAGGTCGGTGGCAAGCCGTCATCGCGCTTCCCGGAAGTCGTGCATGCAGTGCCGATGCTGTCGCTGGGTAATGCCTTCAGCGATGCCGAAGTGCATGACTTCGTGCGGCGTATTGATGAGCGTCTGCATCGCCGCGAACTGTTCTTCTCCGCAGAGCCCAAGCTCGATGGCCTTGCCATCAACCTGCGCTACGAGAACGGCGTGTTCGTGCAAGGCGCGACCCGTGGCGACGGTGCCACCGGCGAAGACGTCAGCGCCAACCTACGCCAGATCAAGGTCATCCCGCAGCAACTGGACGGCGAAGGCTGGCCTGAAGTACTGGAAGTACGTGGCGAGGTCTATATGCCGCGCGCCGACTTCGAACGTTACAACGAGCAGGCGCGCCTGCATGGTGGCAAGGTGCTGGCCAATCCACGCAATGGCGCCGCCGGCTCGCTGCGCCAGCTTGATCCGAAGATCAGTGCGCAACGGCCGCTGAGCTTCTATGCCTATGGTCTGGGTGAGGTGTCCGGTGGCGAGCTGCCCGGGACGCATTCGGCAACCTTGGCGCAGCTGGCACAGTGGGGCTTCCCGGTCAGCGATCTGTGCAAGGTGGTGCAGGGCGTCGAAGGTCTGCTGGCGTACTACCGCGATATCGGTGAGCGCCGCGACAGCCTGGCTTATGACATCGATGGCGTGGTCTACAAACTTGACGACCGCGAAGGCCAGCAGGAGATGGGCTTCGTCGCGCGCGCGCCACGCTGGGCGATCGCGCACAAGTTCCCGGCGCAGGAACAGACCACCACGGTCGAAGCCATCGAGATCCAGATCGGCCGTACCGGTGCGGCAACGCCGGTTGCACGGTTGAAGCCAGTGCATGTGGCCGGAGTCGTCGTCACCAACGCAACCCTGCACAATGCCGATCAGATCGCGCGCCTGGATGTACGGGTCGGAGACTCGGTGATCGTGCGTCGCGCAGGCGATGTGATTCCGGAGGTGGTCAGCGTCATAGTCGATCGCCGCCCCGAAGGCACCACGCCATGGCAGATGCCGCGCGCCTGCCCGGTGTGTGGTTCGGAAATCGTGCGCGAGGAAGGCGAGGCGGCGTGGCGCTGCTCCGGCGAGCTCAGCTGCCCGGCGCAGCGCAAGGAAGCCATTGCCCACTTTGCCTCACGCAAGGCGATGGATATCGACGGGCTCGGCGACAAGTACATCGAGGTGCTGGTGGATGCCGGCATCGTGCGCGGCGTCGCTGATCTGTATGCACTCAACCGCGACCAGTTGCTGGTGCTGAAGCTTGCGTTGGATGCCGACTCACCGGAGGCGCTCGCTTCGCAGCTCGGCCTGCACCTGCAACCGGAAGGCAGCGGTGACACCCTCAATCGGATCCTCAAGCTGGATGCGGGCGATGCGTCCTGGCGTGCGCAGGCCTTGTCGGTGCCTGCCAGCTTCCAGTGGAACACCAAGAAGATTGCCACCAAATGGGCCGACAACCTGATTGCCGCGATTGCCGCCAGCCGCAACACCACGCTGGAGCGCTTGCTGTTTGCACTGGGTATCGAGCACGTAGGCGAAAGCACCGCCAAGGCCCTGTCGGCCTGGTTCGGTGATCTTGAGCTGATCCGCCACCTGCCGTGGCCGATATTCAAGCGCGTGCCGGATATCGGTGGTGAAGTTGCCCGCTCGATTGGTCACTTCATGGCGCAACCCGGCAACCAGCAAGCCATTGATGCACTGTTGGAGCGTGGCGTGCAGATCAGCGATACCCACGCGCCCAATTCAAAGCTGCGTGCCGATCTGAATCTGGCAACCGTGTTGGCGGACCTTGAGATTCCCAAGGTCACGCCGGTACGCGCGCGCCAGCTGGCCGAGGCGTTCCGTTCGACGGTGGCTATCCTGGATGAAGAAGCGCACAACTTCATGACCGCCGGTCTGCCCGCGGAAACCGCCAATGCCCTGGTTGCATGGTTGAACGTTGATGCCAACGCGCAGCTGTTCAGCGCTGCTGGCGCAGCATTGGAACGTTTGCTGGCAATCACGCCGGTGGAACAGCAACAGGTCGCCGGTGTGCTCGATGGCAAGACGGCGGTGCTGACCGGTACGCTGACGCAGATGGGCCGCGACGAGGCCAAGGCCAAGCTGGAGGTCCTGGGCGCCAAGGTCGCTGGCAGCGTCTCGAAGAAAACCAGTTTCGTGGTGGCCGGTGCCGAAGCCGGCTCCAAGTTGGACAAGGCAAATGAGCTTGGTGTGGAAGTGTGGGACGAAGCGCGTCTGCTTGCCTTCCTTGCCGAGCACGGAGAACAGGCATGAGTGAGATCAAGGCGCGCTTGGCGCAACCGCAAGACTTCCCGCAGCTGATCGCGATGGTGCGTGAGTTCTATGTGGAGGATCAGATTCCCTATATCGCCGAACGGGTGGAGCCGGGCCTGCACACGTTGCTGGAGCAGCCAAGCTGTGGCGCGGCGTTGCTGTTGCTGGATGGTGAAAGCGTGGTCGGCTACATCACCCTGGGCTGGTGCTTCAGCGTCGAGCAGGGCGGTCGTTTCGTATTGTTGGACGAGCTGTACCTGGGCCCGGCAGCGCGTGGTCGTGGCTGGGGTCGACAGGCCTTGGCGCTGGCTCGCGACTGGGCTGCAGGGCAGGGCGCTGCGGTGATCCGGCTTGAAGTGAATCACCACAATGCCAAGGCCAAGTCGTTGTATCTGTCGGCTGGCTACCGCGACGATGAGCGCGACATCCTGACCTTGTCATTGGACGGGCACTCCGGGCGTTTGCACTCGTGATCGAGGCCCTGCGTCAGCGCGCACGCTTGAATGCATTGATCCGCGGCTTTTTTGCCGAGCGCGATGTATTGGAAGTGGAAACGCCAATCATGTCGGCTGCCGGGAATACCGAGCCGAACATCGAGGGCTTCCATACCCGCTTCAGTGGTCACGTCGATGCCGGTTCGCCACAGCGTTGGCTGCGCACTTCGCCGGAGTATCCACTCAAGCGGCTGCTGGCTGCCGGCGCTGGTGATTGCTATGAACTGGGCCGGGTATTCCGCAACGGCGAGGCCGGTGGTCGCCATAATCCCGAGTTCACCATGCTGGAATGGTATCGGGTGGGTTGGGATCATCATCGCCTGATCGATGAAACGATTGCGCTGGTACAGCAGGCCTTGGTGATGGTGAAGCGTCCGCCGGCATCGGTGCGCATCGTCAGCTATCGCGACCTGTTCATCCAGGCAGTGGCATTGGATCCGTTCCTGGCTGACGAAGCGCAGCTACGTGCAGGTCTGGGCGAGGTCGATATCCAGCCCGATGGCCTGACCCGCGATGACTGGTTGGATCTGCTCATGAGTCATCGCATCCAGTCGCAGTTCGCAGCCGATGCCATTACCGTGATCCATGACTGGCCGGCCAGCCAGGCTGCGCTGGCGAGGATCCGTCAAGGCACGCCACCATTGGCTGAACGCTTTGAGCTGTATCTGGGCCCGTTTGAGCTGGCCAACGGCTATCACGAGCTGAACGACGCGGTCGAGCAGCGCCAGCGCTTCGAGCGTGATCTGGCTATCCGGGCGGCGCGCGGAGCTGAACAGCCGCCCTTGGATGAGGCCTTTCTTGCGGCATTGCCGTCGTTGCCTGCATGCGCCGGTGTTGCGGTTGGCGTGGATAGATTGCTGATGGCTTTGGCCGGTACGGCGCGTATCGGCGATGTGTTGGCGTTTGATTTCGCCAGCGCCTGATGCTGGTTTGCGCTGGATCATGGATCTGCAACCTTGCGGCGACGATGATAATGCTTTGCTCACAATGACTCAGGCAGTGTGTGATCATCGGAATCCATCATGACCGAACAGGGGGGCGTCTGATGAAGCGGGTCTGCGGCTTGCTGCTATTGCTGGCGCCGACAGTACTGGCAGCCCGGGAATCTGCGCCAGCAGCGGCGGACCGGCAGGTGGTGCGCTGTGAATCGGGTGAGCAGTTGCGGACGTTCTGCCCGATGGATGCCAGTGCTGGTGTGCAACTGGTGCGGCAGCTGTCCAGGCGCGACTGCATCCGCGAGACCAGTTGGGGCGTTGAAGGTAATGCGGTTTGGGTGAGCCAGGGCTGCAGCGCTGAATTTGCCCGCCCGCAGGCCTCCAGTCGCACGACGCGCCGCGTGGTGCGCTGCGAATCGAAAGGGCGAACGGAGGTTTGCCCGGTGGTGTTGCGTGGTGCGCCAGTGCGCTTGTTGCGGCAGCAGTCGGTGCTGCCATGCCGCGAAGGCCGCAGCTGGGGATACAGTGGCAAGGAAATCTGGGTCAGTCGAGGTTGCCAGGGGGTGTTCGAGGTTGGGGCCGAGGACGGCTCGGGCTTTGTCGATATCCCGCGCAGGGTGATCTGTGAGTCCAAGGGTGAGCTGCGGCGCGAATGCGGTGTCAGCGTGACTCGCCGGGTAACCTTGGTGGAGCAGCTGTCCAACGCCGCCTGCCGAGAGGGTGACAGCTGGGGCTGGGATCGCAATGGCATCTGGGTGGACAAAGGCTGCCGCGGCGAGTTTTCCGCCGATTGAGCGGGGCTGGCTGATCGGAGGTTGTTGATCCGCGCCGGGCAGCGCCGATTACAATGGGCAAATGAACGATACCCCTGCCATTGACTACGCTCGTTACGACCATATCCGCCCGATCCGCTGGACCGGCGAGGCCCTGGAGCTGCTGGACCAGCGCAAACTGCCATTTATCGTCGAGCACGTGCAGTGCCATGACAGCGATGCGGTTGCAGAAGCCATCCATGCCTTGACCGTGCGCGGTGCGCCCGCGATCGGTATCGCCGCCGCCTGGGGCGTTGTGTTGGCCGCGCGCGAGGTACAGGCCGATGACGGCGCGGCTGCGTTGCAGTTATTGGCGCCGGCGTTGGATCGACTCAATGCCTCGCGTCCTACCGCGGTCAACCTGGCTTGGGCGCTTGCACGCATGCGCCGCGCTTTGGTTGCCGCCGGTTCGGACTGGAAGCTGGTCGCCGCGCTTGAAGCGCAGGCAATCGCTGATGAAGACCTTGCTGCCAACCGTCATATGGGCGCCTTGGGTGCAGCGTTGATTGCACCGGGTAGCGGCGTGCTGACCCATTGCAACACCGGCTCGCTGGCCACCGCTGGCTTCGGCACCGCATTGGGCGTGATCCGCGCGGGCGTCGCGCAGGACCGTATCGTGAAGGTGTTTGCTGGGGAAACCCGGCCGTGGTTGCAGGGTGCGCGTCTGACCGTTTGGGAGCTGCAGCAGGACGGCATCGATGCAACCTTGATTGCCGACTCGGCTGCCTCGCACCTGATGAAGACCGGCGCGGTGCAATGGGTGATCGTCGGCGCTGACCGGATCTGCGCCAATGGCGACACCGCCAACAAGATCGGCACCTACCAGCTGGCCATCGCCGCGCGCCATCACGGTGTGAAGTTCATGGTGGTTGCCCCGTCTTCGACCGTGGACATGGGGACCGCGCATGGCGACGAGATCGAGATTGAGCAGCGTGACCCGGGCGAACTGTTCGGTGTGGGTGGTGTGCGTACCGTAGCCGAGGGCATTGCTGCCTGGAATCCGGTGTTCGACGTGACCCCGGGCGAGCTGATCGACGCCATCGTCACCGAGCGTGGCGTGATCCTGAAGCCGGATCTGGCGACGATGTCTGCCGCGTTCGCCGACTAACCGGTAATGCAGAGCCATGCTAGGCAGGGGCTTGCCCGGTAAGGCCCCAGCCTCGGCTCTACAGGGGGCACTTTGCATTGTGGGAGTGGCGTAAGCCGCGAGGCTGGCTGTGTTTGAATCCAAGGCGGCGCTGGGACCTGTTGGATCTATGGCTTCGCGGCTTACGCCGCTTCTACAAAGGGCTATCGGTAATGCCCCTGCCGAGCATGGCTCGGCACTACCCTGTAGCTGCCCCTAAGTTCCTGATTTCTTCCGGTAAAAGCACCCTAAGTGGCGGCGAAAAACCTGCCCTTGTGGTAGACTCCGCAGGTTGATCCGAGTTTCCGGCAGGGTGGCCCGTCAAGGTGCCACCGGCGGACGGGATCGCTACCTGACAACGGAACCCGAATGGCAGAAAACGCCAAGGAAATCATCCAGGTCAACCTGGAAGACGAGATGCGCAAGAGCTACCTCGATTACGCGATGAGCGTGATCGTCGGCCGCGCACTCCCCGATGCCCGCGATGGCCTCAAACCAGTTCATCGCCGCGTCCTGTTTGCGATGAATGAGCTGGGTGCTCATAGCAACAAGGCGTACTTCAAGTCGGCGCGTATCGTCGGTGACGTGATCGGTAAGTACCACCCGCACGGCGACCAGTCGGTTTACGACGCGCTGGTGCGTTTGGCGCAGCCATTCTCGCTGCGTTACATGCTGGTGGACGGCCAAGGTAACTTCGGTTCGGTCGACGGCGACTCGGCAGCAGCAATGCGTTACACCGAGGCCCGCATGTCGCGCCTGACGCACGAGTTGATGGCCGATATCGACAAGGAAACCGTCGATTTCCAGCCCAACTACGACGAAAAGGAACTGGAGCCGACGGTCATGCCGACCCGGTTCCCGAACCTGCTGGTCAATGGTTCTGCCGGTATCGCGGTGGGCATGGCGACCAATATTCCGCCGCACAACCTCACCGAAGCCATCACCGCCTGCATCGCGCTGATCGACGATCCGTCGATCGACGTTGACGGCTTGATGGAATACATCCCGGGTCCGGATTTCCCCACCGCCGGCATCATCAATGGCACCGCCGGCATCATCGCCGGTTACCGCACCGGTCGTGGCCGCGTGCGCATCCGTGCCAAGGCTGATATCGAAGTGGCTGACAATGGTCGTGAGTCGATCATCGTCACCGAGATTCCGTACCAGGTGAACAAGGCGCGGTTGATCGAGAAGATCGCCGAGCTGGTCAAGGAAAAGAAGCTCGAAGGCATCAGCGAGCTGCGCGATGAGTCCGACAAGGACGGCATGCGCATCTACATCGAAATCAAGCGTGGCGAGTCGGCCGAGGTTGTGCTTAACAATCTTTACCAGCAGACCCAGATGGAGTCGGTGTTCGGCATCAACATGGTGGCGCTGGTCGATGGCCGGCCGAAGCTGTTGAACCTCAAGGAGGTGCTGGAGGCGTTCATCCGCCATCGCCGTGAGGTTGTGACCCGCCGCACCATCTTTGAGCTGCGCAAGGCGCGTGCGCGTGCGCACGTGTTGGAAGGCCTGACCGTTGCCTTGGCCAACATCGATGAAATGATCGAGTTGATCAAGACCTCGGCCAATCCCGCTGAAGCCAAGGAGCGCATGCTCTCCAAGGTGTGGCAGCCGGGTCTTGTCGGTGCGCTGCTGGGCGCTGCCGGTGCCGAGGCCTCGCGTCCGGAAGACCTGCCCAAGGGTATTGGCCTGGTCGACGGCAACTACCAGCTCAGCGAAGTCCAGGCCACGCAGATCCTGGAAATGCGCCTGCACCGTCTGACCGGGCTGGAGCAGGACAGGCTGACCGAGGAATACAAGCAGCTGCTGGAGGTCATCGCTGGCCTGATCCGCATTCTGGAAAATCCGGATGTGCTGCTGCAGGTCATCCGCGATGAGCTGGAAAGCGTACGCGCCGAGTTTGGCGATGCGCGTCGTACCGAAATCCGTCACAGCGAAGAAGATCTGGACATCCTCGATCTGATCGCACCGGAAGATGTAGTGGTCACGCTGTCACGCGCCGGCTACGTCAAGCGCCAGCCGGTCAGTGCTTACCGCGCACAGCGTCGCGGTGGTCGTGGCCGCAGTGCCGCAGCGACCAAGGACGAGGATTCGATCGAACAGCTGTGGCTGGTCAACACCCATGACACGCTGTTGACCTTCACCAGCTCGGGCAAGGTGTTCTGGTTGCCGGTGCATCAGTTGCCGGAAGCCGGCTCCAATGCACGTGGCCGCCCGATCATCAACTGGATCGCGCTGGAGAACGGCGAGCGTGTGCAGGCCGTGTTGCCGGTGCGCGAGTACGACGAAAACCACTTCGTGTTCTTCGCTACCCGCAACGGTACGGTCAAGAAGACCCAGCTGAGCGAGTTCGCGTTCCGTCTGGCGCGCGGCAAGATCGCCATCAACCTCGATGACGGTGACGCGCTGGTCGGCGTCGGCCTCACTGATGGTGAGCGTGACATCGTGCTGTTCGCCTCCAACGGCAAGACCGTCCGCTTCGGCGAAGACAAGGTCCGCTCGATGGGCCGTACTGCTACCGGCGTGCGCGGCATCAAGATGCCCAAGGGCGAGGAAGTGGTCAGCCTGATCGTCGCCGAAAGTGCTGGCGGCGTTGAGGATGAGAACGAAGAAGAGAACGGCGTCGAGGAAGTGGCAGTGGACGGCGGCGAGATCGTCGAAGCTGCAGAGGATGCTGGCGTGCAGTACATCCTGACCGCGACCGAGAACGGCTACGGCAAGCGCACCCCGCTGGCGGATTACCCGCGCAAGGGCCGTGGTACCCAAGGCGTGATCGGCATCCAGACCAGCGAGCGCAACGGCAAGTTGGTCAGCGCGGTGCTGCTGGGTACCGGCGATGAAGTGTTGTTGATTTCCGACGGCGGTACCTTGGTGCGCACCCGTGGTTCGGAGATCTCGCGCGTCGGCCGCAACACCCAGGGCGTGACCCTGATCCGTCTGTCCAAGGGCGAGAAGCTGCAGGCGGTTGAACGCCTGGATGCTTCGCTTGAGGCTGAGGATGAGGTGCTGGAAGACGACGCTGCAGGCGCTGTGGAAGCTGTGGAAGCTGTGGAAGCTGTGGCACCGGCAGCGCCGGAAGCCTGATTTTTCAGCGGTTACGTTTGGAAAAAGCGCCGGCATGCCGGCGCTTTTTTTTCTTGTGCTTTTGTCTGGTTTTATCGGCTAGAAGCGCGCCCTCACCCCAACCCCTCTCCCGCGGGAGAGGGGTTGGGGTGAGGGCAGGCTTCTAGCTCGTAGCTCAAAGCCCAGCACGCCTCTGCAAGCAACTTTGCAGCGACAAGCGCCAAGCGTGTTATGCGGATTCCGTAGTGCCGAGCCATGCTCTGCAGTTGCTTTACTGGTAACGCCCATGCCGAGCATGGCTCGGCACTACAGGTGTCGATTGCTTACTCGCGCCTTTCGGTGACTTAGCGCGGTGTACGCACCATACGTTCCAGCAAATGCTCGACGATGCCGGCCGGGTTGGCGGTTCGACCTACATGGGTAACCGAGGTTTGCACCACCGAGCTGCGCTTGGCCGTCAGGAAGTGAAAGCGTGCACGCGGCGGCAGCTGCGCAATCGGTCCAGCACCCGGTTCGCCGCGACAGATCGCAACGATCGCATCCAGCCAGGGCTGCACGCCGCCCAGATCCAGTTGCGGCGCAAATGCCTGCAGGCGCACGACATCGATCTCGATGGCGGCCTGCAGGTGAGCAGCGCTGGGGCAGGAGACGATAACGCCCACGTTGATGAATTCCTCGCGCTCCACCCGCGGTACCACGCGGATGATGGCGTAATCATAGGTATGCAGCGTGGGCACGGATGGCCTCCTGTACGAAGGCTTCGCGCAATTGCAGGCGGCGCTTCAAATAGCTGGCGTACGCCGAGCGGTATGCGGTGGCATCCACGAAGCTTGGCTCGGTCTGCAGCCAGGTGTCCGGAATCTGCGCGACGATGCCGTCGATGACCGCGTCGGTCAGCAAAGGGGTCAGTGCCGCGTCGGCTTCGGCGATGCGACTGGCGAACGGCAGCAATACATGGTCCTTGATCAACACGAACGGCTTGCCACAGGCTTCGCCGGCGTTCTCCCAATCGTGATGGAAGTACAGCGCCGCGCCGTGATCAATCAGATAGAGCTTGCGGTGCCAGACCATCAGGTTGGGATTGCGGGCAGTGCGGTCGACGTTGCTGGTGTAGGCATCAAACCAGACGATGCGCGAGGCCAGTTCGGCATCGGGCTGCATTGCGGCAGGGTCATAATTGATTGCGCCCGGCAGGTAATCACTGCCCAGATTGGTGCCCTCGCTGGCACGGATCAGGTCCTGGATTTCTGGGTCGGGCTCGGTGCGGGCGAACTCGCGGTCCAGTTCGACCAGGGCGATGTCCGGCATCGGCAGGCCCAATACCTGCGCAAGCCGGCCAACCACCAGTTCGGCGATCAGCGCTTTGGGGCCTTGGCCGGCACCACGGAACTTGATGACGTACATGCCGTCGTCATCGGCTTCGATCACCGCTGGCAATGAGCCGCCTTCGCGCAGCGGAGTGATGTAGCGGGTGGCGTGGACCGTTCTCAAGGGAATTGAACCGGTTTGGCAGGGCGGCCAGCCTAACCCAAAGCCGGCCTGCCGACGCGGGATTTGTGCCGGTTGGCTCCCGCTGAGGTGTTGGAGCAACAGCCCGTCGGCAAAATGATCGCAGCCGATCCGCGCGAACGCGTTTTCGATCCGTTCTTCACCACCAAAAGCAGCGACAAGGGCAGCGGTCTAGGGCTGACGATGGTCAAGACCTTTGTCGAGAATTCCAATGGCCATGTCAGCATCGACTCGACGCCGGGAGTGGGTACCCGGGTAGCGCTGTATCTGCCGGTGTCGCATGTGCCGGTGGAGGCTGTGGCCGAGGACATTCCAAACCTGCAGCAGGGGGCGGGGTGGATCCTGCTGGTGGAAGATGACGATTCAGTGCGCGAGGCGATGAATTTCATCCTCAATCAACTCGGCTACGACACCCTTCCGTCTTTCAGCTCCGATCACGCTGTGACCCTGTTGCAGAGCGGGATACTACCGGATCTGATCATTTCCGACATCCGCTTGCCCGGCCGGCTTGCCGTGCTCGACCTGATTGCAGTGGTCGAGGCGCAGATCGGTACGCCCATCATCTTTGCAACCGGCTACAGCGCCGATGTGGTGATCAAAGAAGGCCTGGTGAACGACAGGTGCCCGGTGTTGTTCAAACCGTTTTCAGCGGCGGATATCTCCGTGCACATCCAGGCGGCGCTGAGCCCGCACTCGCGGATCGGCAATGGCGGTGCGGTCGCGAACGACGCAACATCGCCGCTGGGCTGATTCAATCGCTGTTGGCTGCACCGTCATTGCGCAGCAGGTTGCGGGCGCTGTCCCACCAGCCGGCAAGCATGCCCTTGCCCTCTTCGGTCATCTGCCCCAGCTTGCCGTTCTGCTGGTCGACGAAGCCGATAAGGCTGCGCATGCCCTGCGGACCATGCAGGCGTGCTTCGCGCCATACGATCATTGCGAACACGCGGGCAGTCCAGAGTGAGGAGTCGACGCTGCCGGTCTCGGCTTCAATCTCGCCGATCACCTGCTGCAGATAGTCGCGCACCTCGGCCGGGACGTGCGGATCATTGGACAGCCGCTTCAGCGCCACCAGGCCCTGCCGCAGGTCGCCCTGCTGGATTGCCAGCCCAGCGTTGCCCAGCTCGATCAGCCAGGGCAGTTCCAGAATCAGTGCGATGGCTTCCACATGCACCTGGGCGCGCGCCGAATCCTTGTCAGCCAGCGCGGCGTAGCCGAGTACTGCATGGATGACGAGGGCTTGCACCAGGGCCTGCTCGGCATTGACGGCACTGCTGCGCGGGCCGCCGTAGGTTGCCAGTTCGCTTTGCCCGCGCGCCAGCTGCGGCCACTCAAGGCGCTGGAAGGCCACCGAGCGTAGCGCCGCACTGAGCTGATCCAGGTCGCTGCAGGCTGGCAGGGCATCGACGATGTCGGCCTCGGCAATGGCCAGGGTGCCGCGGTTCGCGGTCAGTGCGCTGTAGCCGAGCAGGACGTGCACCAGGCATTCGTTGCTCTGCGTGAGTGGCGGCACCGGCTTGCCATTGGTCAATTGGCTGCTCAGCGCCCAGGTAGAGTAGGCGGCGGGCAGTCCCTTGTGCGAGACCTGCCGATAGCGCTTGTAGGTGAAGCTGTCGCGCAGAGCGTCCAGCTGTTGTTGTTCGGTCTTCTCGCCACAGGCCGTCAACAACAGGCAAGCGACGATGCAGCTCAGCAGCGGCTGGCGGCGAGGGCGGGGCGTTGGCATTCCGTTGCAGCTCCGGTAGTTCGTGAGCGCAAGTGTGCCATGCTGAACGGCAGCCATGCTTTCGTGACAGCTGCGGACGCGTTAGGGTCGGGCATTGATCGGACGGCGCGGAGTGCGACGGGCATGGGTGGTACCGGAACGATGGGGTGGCGACGTCTGCTGATGAGCGGTGCGGGCCTGGCGCTGCTGGTCGGTTGCAGCAGCATGCCCTCGGCACCTGCCGGCCCTGTTGCGGATGTGGCTCGGGCCGATATCGCACGTCGCATTCCGACCCGGGTAGATGACCGTGACGGCTGGGCGGCCGATATCCAGACAGCATTGGCCGCGCAGGAACTGCCCGCGAACCCGGAAAACATCTGCGCGACACTGGCGGTGATCGAGCAGGAATCCGGTTATCGCGCCAATCCCGAGGTGGCGGATCTGCCGCGTATTGCCAGGGCCGAGATAGACCGCCGCGCTGCCGCGTTGCATGTTCCCAAACTGTTGGTGGACACGGGCTTGAAGATGAAAGCCAATGATGGCCGCAGCTATGGTGAGCGGCTGGCGCGGGTACGCAGCGAGCGGGATCTCAGTGAGCTTTACGAGGAGATCATCGGTCGCGTGCCGATGGGGTCACGCTTGTTTGCCGGCAAGAACCCGGTGCAGACCGGTGGCGCGATGCAGGTCAGCATTCCGTTTGCGCAGGCCAATGCGCAGGACTACCCGTACCCGGTGGCGCGCAGCATCCGCGATGAAGTATTTACCCGCCGCGGTGGTGTGTACTTCGGCATCGCTCATCTACTCGACTACCAGACGCCGTACACGCAGAAGGTGCATCGGTTTGCTGATTACAACGCAGGCCGTTACGCCAGTCGCAACGCCGCATTCCAGAGCGCAGTGAGTAGTTTGACAGGGGTGTCGCTGGCGCTGGACGGCGATCTGCTGGTGCCGGATGCGCCCATCGACAAGCCGGGTCAGACCGAGCTGGCAGTGCGCAGACTTGCACCGCGACTGGGCATGGACGAGCGTGAGATACGTCGTGCGCTTGCGCAGTCGGATAGCCTGGAGTTCAGCAATAGCGGCTTGCATTCGCAGGTGTTCGCGCTGGCCGATGCACGCGCCGGGAAGACCTTGCCGCGCGCATTGATTCCCGGCATCCGCCTGGACAGCCCCAAAATCACCCGCGAACTGACCACCGAATGGTTTGCCAACCGGGTAGCCGACCGCTACCGCCAATGCCTGCAAAGGTAGTGCCGAGCCATGCTCGGCAGCGGCGTTGCCGATAGACGGGCTGTAGGAGGGGGGTAAGCGGCGAAGCCGATGCCAATGAAGTGCTGGAACAACCGTGATCGGACAGATCAGCAGCTTCGCGGCTGACGCCGCTCCCACAACCGAACAGATTTGCTCGGCCTGGATCAGGCCTTGACCGGATGCCGCGCCAGCGCGCGGGCGCCGGTGATGATCATGCGGATCATCTGCGACATCTCTTCGATCAACTCAGGGTCGCGCTGCTCGGGCAGGTCAATCGCGCTGCCGCCCATCGCGAACACCAGCCGGGTAATGGCTTTGGCGGCAAGCGCCGGTTCGTGCAGGGTGGCACCATCGAGCGCGGCCAGTCGTACAAGGTCGGCCTTCAGCTCTTCCTCGAAATACTCCAGCTCCCGTTCCACGGCGTGCTTGAAGGCGTCCGAGCCGGCGGTGCCTTCACGCAGCAGCACGTGCATCAGGCGGTCGTCGGCACGCAGCTGCTCCATGAAGGTTTCCACCGACAGGCGAATAACTCCGCGATTGCTGTCGGCTGCGCGCAACCGCGCCTGGCCGATGATGGTACGCAGTGAGCGACCCGCCAGATCGATCAGGGCAACTGTCAGTTCATCCATGTCGCGGAACTGGCGATAGAACGAATTTGGTGCGATCCCGGCCTCGCGCGCGACCTCGCGCAAGCTCAGCGTGGACACGCTGCGGTGCGGGCCGATAAGGGCGAGTGCGGCGGCCAGCAGGTCGTCACGCGAGATGGAAGCCTTGCGCGCCGGGTGCAGGTCGTCTTGTGCGGGCAGGGGCTGTTCGCGTGCTGTCATGGGGCTCGGGCCGGTCAGGTGCGTGAATCATAGCCTGTACTGGCAATATACAACTGTATACACAGTCGTATGCTCGGCCGTATAGTGCGCGACATGAGTGCTGTCTACCGCAATGCCTCGCCGCCGCCGATCCCGTGGCTGAGTGAAGGTTTCTTTGATTTCTGGTCTTCCCGGGTGCATCCGCTGTGGACGCTGCGGCGGCCACTGGCCCGACTGGTGGCGCGGCATGAGGCCAGCGCCGATGCCGTTACCCTTGAATTGCAGCCCAATCGCCACTTCCGCGGCGTGCAGGCTGGCCAACACATCAATCTTGGTGCCGAGCTGGATGGGCGCCTGACCACGCGGAGTTACAGTCCCGCCTTGCTTGAGAATGGCCGCCTTGCGATCACGGTCAAGCGTATCGCCGGTGGCAAACTCAGCCAGTACCTGTCTGAACAGGCGGCCATCGGCGAGGTGTTCGCGTTGGGGCAGGCCTTCGGTGAGATGTTGTTGCCGGCAACCCCGCCGCCGAAGCTGGTGATGTTGGCTGCAGGCAGCGGCATCACCCCGATGCGCGCCTTGCTGCGCCAGCTGGACGCGCAGGGCATGCCGGGTTCGGTCGATCTGGTTTACTGGGCGCGTCAGCGCGAGCAGTTGTGCTTCGTTGACGAGTTCAATGCCATCGCCGCGCGCCATCCGTCGTTCCGTCTGCATCTGGCGGTGACCGGGGAGGCTGCTACGCGCGTAGGCGATTACGACCTCGAAAGCTTTGGCGACCTGGCCGCGGCCCACGTTCTGGCCTGTGGCCCCGGCGGCTTTGTCGATGCGGCACGTGCCCGCCTGCAGGCACAGGTGGCGCAGTTCGACAGCGAGGCGTTCAGCGCGCCGCAGCAGGCTGAAGTTGAGCAGGGCAGTGTGCAGATACAGCTGCTCAAAACTGGCCGCACGCTCACCGTGCCGCGTGGCATTGCTTTGTTGCCAGCGCTTGAAGCAGCCGGCATCAAGCCAGCCAGCGGCTGCCGCATGGGTATCTGCAATACCTGTGTTTGCGGGAAAACCTCGGGCATCACCCGCCATACCTTGACCGGCGACTACGCCAGCGAGCCGTCTGTTCCACTCAAACTGTGCGTCAACAGCGCCAGTACCGATTTGACCCTGGAGTTGTAAGTCATGTCTTCCGTGCACAACCGCGTGCTGTCTCCCGCCGAGCTGCAGGCTTTTGGTGATGAACTGGACGGCGTACGCGCAAAGCACCAGGCCCTGCTCGGTGCCAGCGATGCGCGCTACATCCGCCGGATTGTGGCAGCCGTGCGGTGGACCGGCGTAGCCGGGCGTGCGCTGTTGTTCCTGGGCGCATTCGTGCACAGCGTGCTGGTGCCTGCATGGATTGCCGGTGTGCTGTTGCTCGCACTGTCCAAGATTCTGGAAAACATGGAGCTGGCGCACAATGTCATCCATGGCCAGTACGACTGGATGGGCGACCCGCAGCTGCAGGGCAAGACCTACGAATGGGATATCGCTGGCACCTCGGAAAACTGGCGCAAGACGCATAACTTCCGCCACCACACCTATACCAACGTGCGCGGGCTGGACGATGACATCGGCTACGGCCTGCTGCGGATTTTCCCGGAGCAGCGCTGGCATCCGTTCTTCCTCGCCCAACCGTTTGTGGCAGTGGTGTTCGCACTGCTGTTCGAATGGGGCATTGCCATACAGGATCTGCGCATCGGCCGCGTGCTGGTCGGCAAGATGACCCTCAAGCAGCTGTGGAACCAGGCACGTCCGGTTGGGCGCAAGGCAATGCTGCAGATTCTGAAGGACTACGTGCTGTTCCCGGCATTGGCCGGCCCGTTCTTCTTGCCGGTGTTGCTGGGTAATGTGGCGGCCAACATCATCCGCAACGTCTGGACGTATGTGGTGATCTTCTGCGGTCACTTCACCGCCGATGCTGAAACCTTCCCCAAGGAATGCATCCGCAACGAAGGCCGCGGCCATTGGTATCTGCGCCAGCTGCGCGGCTCATCCAATCTGACGGGCGGCAAGTTGATGAACGTGATGACCGGCAATCTCAGCCATCAGATCGAACACCATTTCTATCCGGATATCCCTGCCAACCGCTATGCGGCGATGGCGGTGGAAGTGAAGGACATCTGCGCGCGCTACGGTCAGCACTACAACACCGGCTCGCTGCCGCGCCAGTTCGGCCAGGTGATGTGGCGGATCCTGCGCCATGCCTTCCCGAGCAAGCCGGCGCCGGAACGGCCGTTGGTGCGCGAACCACAGGCGGAAGCAAGCTGAGACAGTTGAGTCTGCTGACGGCCTGAAAAACGCGACGCTACCCGTACGGGTGCGCCGCGCTCTGCTTTTCGCGTTGTGCTGCGCGCCTCAGCCCGCGGCTCTGTTCCTGGCTGCGAGTCCAGCGCACAGGCTCAGTGATCGGTATGTTCCGGAGCAGCCTCTTCCAGGCCGGGATTCACTCGCTTGCCGATGTCCTTCAGCCGAGCCAGCTGGTCGACCATTGTTGGACCGTCATCCAGACTGGTAACAAAGGTCCAGAGGTAGGTCATCACTGCATAGACATGCCCTGGCGTGACGTCCTTCGTGGTGGCCAGTTGCATCATGGTCAGTGCGAACAAGGCCGCAGCGGCGGTCCCAACCACGAGGAAGGCGCCGGCTTCCCGGTCAGACAGCCAGATGCGCAAGCGCGAAAGCACCGTGTAGTGGCGAAGCAGAGTCCCGGCATTGACCCGCTCCACCATCCGGATCTCATGCTCCAGCCGGTCATTCAGACGCCCATGCAAGCGCTCATTACGGCGGGCGTAGCGGGGAAGTACCGTCATTCCAAGCAGCAACACCGACAGGGCGGCGATGCCGACCCACGGCTCGATCACCAATAGCATGATCGCTGCACCGACCATCGATACCAACGCGGTGGTGATGATCGGCACGTGCTTCTCGAAGAAGTCGACAAATTCCCGGGCCAGTACAACCCGTGCCGCGACCGTGGAAGTTGCCTGCATCTGCTGCCGCTGCGCCAGCACTACGCCGACCGCCAGATCCGCGTAGATCCGGGTGAATACGCGGGTGTCCATCGCCCTGCGCGCTGCGCCTACCAGCCAGAAGGACAACACCACCCCCGCGTACCAGATCGCCTTGTACACATCGCCTTTGATGATCGAGTCCACGGCGAAACCGGCGAACAGCGGGTAGGCGAGCAGAAGCGCATTTTCCGCCGCGACGAGCGAAAGCGTCAGGCTGATCTGGCCCGGATAAGCCTTTGCCAGGGCAGCGAGCGTGCTTGCTGCAGTCTGCTGCCCGATCCGGGTGGCGGGTGCTGAGAGCGGCCCTGGAGATGGAAAGCGTTTCATGTAGAGATGTAGAATTGAGCGATCGCTCAATTCTACTTGAGCGATCGCTCAAGTGCTTGAGTCGATATGCTTTTCATTCAGTTCTGCCCAACAGGTGTCGTTTGGCCATTCCTTCCCGTCGAGATCAGATCATCGAAACAGCTTTGCATCTGTTTCGAACGAATGGCCTGGCCAATGTCTCAACACGCGATATATCCGCCCACGCTGGCATTTCCCGTAGTCACATCTATCACTACTTCGCTGACTGGAATGAGCTCCGCCGCGAAGCATTCGCCCGCTTCGCGAACGAGCAGCTTGAGCAGGTGAAGGTAGCGGTCCAGCCCCTCGCGCCGGACGAAGCACTCGCTTTCTTTCTGAGCGATTGTTTGCCGGCAACCGACGATGACTCCTGGGTGTTGTGGCTCGATGCCTGGGATGAGGCCATGCATGACGCCAAGCTGTCTGCGACCTATCTGGTCGTGAACCAGCAGTGGCAGGACCTTTTGGCCGGGATAGTGCAACGTGGCGTGGAAGCCGGCAGCTACCAATGCGCATCGCCAACGCGGGTAGCCCGGCAACTGTTCGCTCTGGCGATGGGCTATGCCAACGACCTGATGCTGCTGCGCTCGGACGATGAACGCTCAGCGATGGAAAGTGAGCTGGCCGAGGTTGCGCGGTTGTTGCTCGGCACTGCAACGCCACGTGGTTGATCGAGGCCCTCGGTTCAGTCCCTCACGGGCTTTGCCGATGACTGGATCAGTCTTGCCGCGGGCTGTGTGCGCAGCCCAAACAGCGGCCGCAGCGGCGCGCAGCGGCGGATCAGTTCGTAGGCAGCAAGACACAAAGCAAAAGTGATCACGATAAGGATGACGGCCTCGATGCCAGGATTCAGCTGCAGCGGCTTGAGCTTGTGTGCCAGCACCACAATCACCGTCTGGTGCAGGATGTACAGCGGGAACACCGCCAGGGTGAGATAGCGCAGCACCGGGCTGTCGGCCTCGCGCCAACGGTAGGCAAAGCCCAGCAAGGCGGCGATCGCGCACCATTGGTCCACCGCCCAGACAACCCGAAGGGCAAGGCGCAATTCCAGCGGCGGCGGTTGTGCGTCGTTGTAGCCGGAGAAATACCAGACGTGGAGAAGCACGGCGTAGCAGACTCCAGCAGCAACCAGTGATAGCCAGCGCAGGTGCTGCAGCGATTCCCAGAACCGGGTGTTGAAAGCGGCAAGGAAGCCGATCAGGAAGATGCTGGCGTACTGGGCATGGTTGTACCAGTCATCGGTCAGCGCGTGGGTCTGTTCGAAGCGGTTTACCAGCAGCAGACGCGCTGCTGCCAGAATGACTACCGGGACAATCAGCGCGCCCCAGCCGTTCAAGGCTACCTCGGTCCATTGGCGCAAACGCGACAATGCGGATGCAGGCAGCAATCGCCACAACAGCCAGGCCAGGACCGTGTAGCTCCATAGATAGGGCAGAAACCAGAGATGGTTCCAGGTAGGAACCCGCAGGCAGCCATCGCTGTCGCAGAAGCCACGATAGTCGCTGAGGTATTTTCCGTAGAACGCCCAGTAGGACTCGTTGTAGCCGCCGGGTAGCTGCTCGACCACTTGGTAGTAGGCCTGCGGCGGCACGATCACCGCCATCCCGAACAGCAACGGTAGCAGCAATTGCCATGAGCGGCGGCGTAGCAGGCCGCTAGGTTGGCGCTCGAAAATGAAGGCGGTAGCCACGCCGGAGATCAGGAACAGCAGCGACATCCGCCAGGGCGAAGTCAGCAGCATGAAAGGCTCCGGTGCGATGCTCGCGGCCGGGCTTTTGACGTGCCAGTCCCAGCTCACGTAGTACATGCCGACGTGGTAAACCACCAGCAGGCCAAAGGCGATCACCCGCAGCCAATCCAGATCGTGGCGCCTGTGCATTGCATGTCCAGCAGATGAGAAGGCCGTCACTACAACCCGGAATGTGCATCCCGTGGGGCCGGAAGGGCCGACCTGCGGGCGCCAAGGGACGAGTGGTGGTGATCTGGGGATGGCCAGCGACGGCTGCGGCCGCCGCGCCGTCTAGAATGCGCGGATGAACCAAACCGCATCGCCGACCTTGTTGAATCGCTCCATCCCCTGGCGGCAAAGCATGGAGCTGCTGTTCTGGTTGCTGTTGGTGTTGATCAACTGCAGCGGCAATGCGATCACTACCTGGATGGATGCCAACCGCTCCGGTGCGCCTTCCATGGAATGGTGGGAACCCTGGGTCTGGGAGTTCTCCAGTGGACTGGTCTGGCTGCTGTTGCTGGTACCGGCCATTGTCTGGTTCAGCAGGCGATGGCCACTGCATCTGGACAACTGGCGGCGACGCCTGCCCTGGTACCTGCTGGCCAGTGTGCCGATCTCGCTGCTGCACGTGCTGGCGATGTTCGGGATCAGGATGCTCGCCTATGCCGTGGTCGGGGAGCGCTATCAGGTCGGCTCCTGGCTGGACGAGCTGCTATACGAATACCTCAAGGACGTGCGCACCTACGCCGCCATCCTGTTCTGCATCGATGGCTACCGCTTTCTGCTTCGTCGTCTGCAAGGCGAGGCACAGTTGCTGGCCGAGCCTGATGAAGGGCCGCCGGTGGAGCCCATCGATCATCCGGAGCGGCTGCTGGTACGCAAGCTGGGCCGCGACTTCCTGATCGCAACGGCCGATATCGAATGGGCACAGGCCGCGGGCAACTACGTCAACCTGCACCTGCGCGGCCACGACTACCCGCTGCGGATCACCATGGCCGCGCTCGAGCAGAAGCTGGATGCCGCGTGTTTCGTTCGGGTCCATCGCAGTTGGTTGATCAACCTGGCGCATCTGGTGTCGATCGAACCGCAGGAAGGTGGTGAGGCCCTGCTGCATATGGCCGATGGGAAAGAGGTCGCCTGCAGCAGGCGTTACCTGCCGACGCTGAAGTCGAAGTTGAGCAGTACCAAGGAAGAGCCTGCCTCGACCTGAGCCCGGAAGGGGGCAGAGTTGGCCCGAAGGGAAAACACGGCACAATGCGAACAACAGGCGCCAGTCGAGCAAACAAGATGCAGAAATCGGTTCTTGCAGGATCATTGGCAGTATTGGCTACAGTCACGGCGTGGGTTGCACACGGGCAGGAAAAGCAGCCATTGCTGGACGCAATGCAGGCGATGACGGAAGGCAACATCGCACTGGATGCAATATTTGGCCGGAGTGACTCGGCGATTGACGGACCGCATTTCGATCGCTCAGCCAACGAATGGCGGATGGTAGTCGAGCGTGGTGCACCCAGCGCGCTGCAGACCGCACGTGACAAACGGCAAGGATTGGCCGAGGCAGCGCTGAATCCACCGCCCGATCTGCAGGGCGTAATGAAAGCGGTCTTACGCCATCAACTGGCCTCTGGCGGTTATCTGGCGAGCAATCGCATACCGGTATATGTGAGCATCAGTTCGCCCAGGGGTGACAGTGCGATCGACCTGTCGCCGGAATCAATCCGTGATCTTGGGGAAATCGGGGTCCAGCTTATGCCCGGTTCGGCATGGCAGCCACCACCTGAGGGCACGCGCGTGGGGACAACGATGAGCATGGGCTTGGGTGCTCCCATCCGACGTGCGGATGGGGATTACGACCTTGGGTTCGGATTCTTTTGTGGTGGCGCTTGTGGATCGCAGCATGAGGCCGTGCTGCGCCACGATGCATCAGGTTGGCGAGTGCTTTCCTCGGAGATGGGTGTGATTTTCTGAGGTTTATCAGCTGCCGTAGGCTTCGGGTGTCCGAGGTTGATCGCGACCGCAGGGCTGATCGCATACTGAGGACCTCAAGGACACATCTGGCGATCGTGCCAGCTATCGACGGAGTTACGAGATTTCCATCGGTTGGCTGGTTCTCACCGTTGCATCGATAGAAAACACACATGGATGAAGCGCATGCGCAAGGCTTTGATTTGGTCGCTTGGCATGCTTTCGGTGGTGCTCGGCGCATGCGCCCCGGGCGCGCCGCGGGCGGCAGAGGCACCGAAGAACACCCCTTGGCCGAGCACGGTTGATGAAGCTGTCGTTCGACTTCTTGGCAAGCTGCCCGCTGACGACATCGATTGGATGCGGCGAAACTCAAAGGACAGTGTCACCAACCAGCTCTACATGGGATACGGCACAGGCGTGCGCAACGAGTTTGGCTTGTGGGGCGGCAATGATGCACTCCGCAGGTCCTGCGGAACTGAAGATCCAGAAGGATGTTCGATCGTCATCCTCGAGGCTATGTGGGACCGAGTGCAGGCGCAAACAGATTCTGCTTTGCGGTCCTCTCTGCAATGCCAATTTGCAACGGTGCTCAAGATCCGGATCGATACGACTGGCTGGTATCTGATAACTGTCGGCGAGATGCTTGAAGCCATGCAAGCGCAGATCGACCGCCAAGTGGCTGGCGCGGCTGCGCCAGGCTGCCCTACGGAGTTGCGCATCGTGCCCGTGGGCGATTTGAACCGCCAATGCTTCGTTCGGGCGGAGTTCGAGAGCGAGGCGTCGCTCGATGCTGCGCTGGTGTGGCTCGGTTTCCGAAATGAACTTATCCCGCGCCATGCGCCTCCCAACCTGGAGTTAAAGTTCAACAAAGCATGCGTATGGCCCGAACGCCCGAGCCACTTCGCGCCCACTTCGGAAGAGTCCACTTCCTGACACAGGTAGCGAAAAGCGTGCCAGTGTCGAGGTCTGGCCAATTGAAATGATTTATCCGCCAACCCCGTTGTGGCTGTTGGGGCGTTTGATCTTCCAACCTTTGGATGGAGTGCTGCGATGAGCATGGTTAGCTGGCGGCGTTGTTGGATGATTTGCCTGGTGTTGGGCGTGGCGGTGACGCCAGTTGCCGCGCAGCAGGGCAGGGGGCTGATCCAGCCTCCGGTACTGATTGCCATCTCCAAGGACGAGCAGCCAATCCAGCTGCAACGGGCGATCATCGATGGCGAAGTGCAGGCCGGTGTAGCGCAGACCAGGATCGAGTTGGTATTCCACAACCCCAATCGGCGGGTGATGGAGGGTGAGCTGCAGTTCCCATTGGCTGATGGCCAACAGATCAGTGGGTTCGCCCTGGATATTGACGGGCAGCTGCGTGACGCGGTGCCGGTTCCGAAGGAGCGCGGCCGGCAGGTGTTCGAGGCTATCGTCCGGCAGGGTCAGGACCCAGCGTTGCTGGAGCAGACCGCCGGCAACCAGTTCCGCCTTCGTGTGTATCCGCTGCCAGCCGGCGGTAGCCGCCGGGTGCAGTTGACCATCCGTGAGGCGATGCCCTTGTCCAGCGAGGGCTGGCAGTGGCGTTTGCCGCTACAGTTCGCAGCCGCGGCAGGCGAGGTCAGTTTGCGCCTGCGTGCGAGCGGTGCGGACAAGCTTGGGCAGGCACCGTTCCGGTTGATGGCCGGTGCGCTGGATTGGCAGGGCGGCGGTCGCCAGTTGCCGGCGCAGCTGCAATGGCAGCTGCCAGCCAAGCCGCAGTCTGCGCTGCAGTCCGCGCGCTACGACGGGCAACACTATCTGCTTGCACAGCTGCCGGTGGCTGCGCCGGTTGCGCGTCGCATCCCGTCAAAGGTCGGCCTGCTTTGGGATGCGTCGGGCTCGGCGGGTACACGTAACCGGGCGCGGGAGTTTGCGCTGCTGGATCGTTATTTCGCGGCGATGGGTGAGGGCAGTGTCGTATTGACGGTGCTGCGCGACAAGCCGGAAGCGGAGCGTCGCTTCAGTATCCGCAACGGTGACTGGAGCGCGCTGCGCCGCGTGTTGGAGCAGACGCCGAACGATGGCGCCAGCGCCTTGGCGTCGTGGACGCCAAAGGCAGAGCTCGGCGAGTACCTGCTGCTCAGTGATGGCCTGTCCAATTGGGGTGCGTCGGCATTACCTGCACTGACGGCAGATCAGCGTCTGTATGCGATCAGCAGTGCGGCGGCGGGTGCCGATACCGCGCGCTTGCGTAGTTGGAGCGAGGTCAACGGCGGCAGTCTGGTGCAGCTGGATTCCGATGACGTGGCTGCTGCGGCAACTCGCCTGCTGGCGCTGCCGGCGGCGGTGGAAGTTGCACCGGCAGCAGGGCTGCACGATGTGGTGATTGATCGCCGTAGTCTGGAGCAGGGCTGGTTGTGGCTGTACGCGCGTGCCGATGCAGCGCCGGCCGAGCTGCGCTTGCGGATCAATGGTGGTCAGTGGCAAGCGCTGGGCGTCGCGCCCGGCAATGCTGATGGCGGCTTGATGGCCGGGCTGTGGGCGCAGGCGCGCTTGCAACAGCTGGCAGCGGACCCGCGTGGCAACCGCGAGGCGATGCAGTTGCTGTCGCAGCAGTTCGGCATGGTCAGCGAGGGCAGCTCCTTGCTTGTGCTGGATACGATAGACGACTACCTGCGCTACGCGATCCGGCCGCCGGCAGGCCTGCGGGCCGAATACGACCGTCGTTTTGCCCGCCAGGTTGCCGACCGTGAGGCTGCGCGCAGGACCCATCTTGATGAGGTGGCCGAGCAATGGCAGCAGCGCCAGGTGTGGTGGGACAAGCGTTGGCCGAAAGACTCGCCGTTGAAGGTGGCACAGGCTGCCAAGTTGGCAAGACAGCGTTCGAGTGGCGCGCCGGCCCCAGTAATGGCGATGGCACCGCCGCCTGCGCCGGCTGCCGCAATGGTGGCGGAGTCCGCTGTGGCCGCGGACAGTTTCAGGGTCGCCGATAGCGCTGTCGCGGCTGCGGCAGCTGAGGAGCAGATCAACTCTGGCGCGGTGCAGATCAGACTGGCCGCTTGGGAGCCGGATTCACCGTTCGCACAACGCTTGCGCAAGGCACCTGCCGGTGAGTTGTATGCGTGGTACCTGGATGAGCGCGAAGCCAATGCCAACAGTAGTGCGTTCTTCCTGGATGTGGCCGATATGTTGTTCGCTGCCGGGCAGCGTGAGTTGGCGTTGCGGGTACTGTCCAACCTGGTCGAGATGGAGCTGGACAACCGGCATCTGCTGCGGGTGTTGGGTTATCGGTTGATGCAGGCCGGTGAGCAGAGTCTGGCGGTGCCGGTGTTCGAGCAGGTGCTGGCAATGGCTGAGGACGAGCCGCAGAGTTTCCGCGATCTGGGCTTGGCGCTGGAGGCGGCAGGGCGAGCGCAGCAGGCAGTCGATCCGCTCTACGAAGTGGTGCAGCGCCAATGGGATGGCCGCTTCGACGGCGTGGCGCTGATCGCGCTGGATGAGTTGACCAACCTGATCGCACGCGGTGGCACGGCGCTGGATGCAAGGCAGGTTGATCCACGCCTGCGCAAGGCGATGCCGCTGGATCTGCGCGTTGTATTGGCTTGGGACGTGGACAACAGCGATATGGATCTGTGGGTGACCGATCCCAATGGCGAACGTGCGTACTACGGCAACCGTTTGACCTATCAGGGCGGACAGATGTCGCAGGATTTCACTGGTGGCTACGGGCCTGAGCAGTTCTCGTTGCGCGATGCCAAGCCTGGTATCTACAAGGTGGAGGCCAATTACTTTGGCAGTCGTCAGCAGTTGGTGACTGGTGCGGCAACTTTGATGCTGCGCTTGAGTACCCATTGGGGTACGCCAAGGCAGAAGGATCAGGCGGTGACCATGCGTTTGCAGGACGCCACCGACACCGTGCTGGTAGGTGAGTTCGAAGTGCGCTGAGCCGGTTGCTGTAGCAATCAGCTGTTTGTTTGTGGGAGCGGCGTAAGCCGCGAAGCCGGCGCTGCCAATCCCTTGTGCTGATGCATTGTTTGATTCGCGGCTTACGCCGCTCCCACAAAAAAAGAACCCCCGATGCCAGAGATCTGGCGTCGGGGGTTTGGTAAGGCTTGCTTACTTGCGACGTGCCAGCAGGCGGTAGCTGCCGGTAGCGTTCGGATCGAAGCTGTGGGCGAACACGATGTAGCGGCCGGCTTCCAGTTCGATTTCCAGGTTCGGATCCAGACTGGAGTCGCTGTCGTCCTGCTGGGCGACTTCTTCACCATTGCGCATCACGGTGATCATGCCATCCAGGCTCGAGGAGCCGGCCGTCATGCTGATCACGTACTTGCCCTTGCGCGGAATCTCCAAGGTGTACATGTCACGGTTGCCGGCACGCAGCTGGCCTTGGACTTCGCGGCCGATCTTGAGCTCGGGGCGGATCGGACCGTCGGGGGCGGCTGCAGTGCTGGTAGCCAGCTGGAACACGCCGCCACGGCTGTTCACCGAGCGCACCGATACGTTGTACTCGCCCGCGTCCAGTACCTGGCTGATGCGCGAATTGACACCGCCGCCGCCATCATCGTCGCTCAGGGTGATGTCGCCGCCCTGCAGGGTGAGCATGGTGTCCAGATCCTTGCCGCTGGCGTCGAGTTGTACGCGGCGACGCTCCGGCAGGTTCAATACAAAGCTGCGGGTGTCGTCAGCACCGATGAAGCCGCTCACGGTGCCTTCCAGCGGCAGGCTGGTGCCGTCGTTGAAGACCAGGCCTTCCGGGAAATCAGCCTGCTCCACGCCCAGGTAGAACGCGCCGGAAGCTTCGCCCAGACCGCCGGCGGTCAGCGTGTAGCGGCCCGGCTGCAATGGAGCGACCAGGCGCGCATTGAGGTTGTTGCCGCCATCGTCATCTTCCAGATTCAGGCCGTTGCCGCTCAGCTCCAGACGCGAATCGAACTCGCTGGACTCCAGGTTGATGGTGTACAGGCCGGGCTTGTCGACCTGCAGGACGAAGGTCTTGTCGCCGTTGCTCAGCCAATCGGTGACCCGGCGGCCGGCGGTCAGCGGCTTGCCGTCATAGGCGACGATTGGTTCGGCCGACAGCTGGAACGGGCCGAACGCACGTGCGTCGGCGCCGCTGACGGCGACCAGGTATTGGCCGGCCTTGTCGGCGCGCATGCTCAGCGTGGTGCTGCCTTCGCTGCCGGCGTCGGTGCGCGAGACCAGGACATCACGATTGAACACGGCCAGGGCGCCCTTGAGCGCACCTTCCAGCTTCAGCGAAACCGCTTGGCCGGCGCCCATCTGCAACGAAAACAGCTGGCTGCGGGTGCCGTCGCTGTAGTTGACCGGGCTTGAAGAAGTGATTTCGCCGTTGACATCGCCATCGATGGCGAGGGGGCGGGCCGGGCCGGCGGCATACGCGGGGGCGTGCACGGCGGCGGCAATGGCAAGGGACAGCAGTCCGGCTGCAAGTCGCTTCACTTGAACTCCTTTAGGTGGGAAGCAGGGGTAGGTAAAGAACGGCCACGCTGCCTGCGGGGGCAGGCGGCGTGGCCGTGGGCCCAACACGCCGGCTGGCGAGTTGGGCGGTGTGGCTTATTGGATGACGGCGGCGGCTGCGTCGGCAGCAGCGCTGGCGGCCTCTTCGGCAGCATCCTTGCGATTACTGTTGGCTGGGGCCGCGACATCGCCGCCACCGAGGTCGGTGGTTTCCAGCTCGAATACGCCCTGCTGGCTGCCCAGGCTGGTGACCGCAACGATGTAGCGGCCGGCACGCAGGTTCAGGGTCAGCTGGGCGTTGGTGCCGTTGCCGCCGTCGTCGTTCTCTTCGTCGACGCCCGGACCGGTGATGTGCAGCACCGAATCGAAACCATCGGCGATGGCGTCGAACTGGATGTGCTTGGGTGCGTCCAGATTCAGTACGAAGGTGCGGCGGCCACGCGAATCCATCATCGATTGTGCGGTCTGGCCTACGGTCAGCGCAGTGCCGTCACGGGTAACCAGGCCATTCTCGGTTGGGGTCAGCTTGACGTTTAGCTTGAACGAGCCGGTGTTGCCATTCACCGAGGACGCGGCGACGGTGTACTCGCCCGGCTCCAGGTAGGTGCGGATGCGGGCGTTGAGGTTGCCGCCGTTGTCATCGTCTTCCAGTTCGACGTTGCGGCCGTTCAGGCGCAGGTAGGAGTCGAATGCGCTGGACTCCACGGTGATGGCGTACAGCCCGGCCTTGTCGACCTTCAGCTTGTACTCCTGCTTGTCACCCATCAGCCAGTCGGTGATCTCGCTTTCGGCGCCCAGCGGCTTGCCGTCATACGGCACGACCTTGGCGCTCTTGAGCTTGAACGGGCCAAACGCGTCGGCGCTGGCGCTGTTGACTGCGACCAGGTAGGTGCCGTCCTTGGGGGCGCGGAAGGCCAGGTTGACCGAGCTGGAGGAGTCGCCTTCACTCATGCCCGAAGAGGAGGCATTGGCAATCATGTTCTGGCCGTCGAACACCGCCAGCTGGCCGCTGAGCGAGCCACCCAGTTCCAGGGAGACGGCTTCGCCGTTCTTCATGGTGATCTTGTAGCCCTGGTGACGGCTGCCGTCGTTGTAGTTCAGGGTGCTGGACGAGGTGATTTCACCAGAGACCGTCTCTCCGACGGTCAGGTTCGAAGCCTTGTCACCGCCGGTGGGGGCAAGGCCGCCCAGCTTCTGGCAGGCAGCAAGTGCCAAGGTCAAGGTGATGGCTGCAAACAGGCGAGCGTGTCTGGCGTTCAAGCTTAGGTCCTTCATGGTCAGAAATGTCTCCTTTTCCCGTCTTTGCGGGTCAGGGGGCGATTCTAACGTTAAGTCGTGTCTATTCAGCGAGAACGTCTTCACGGCCCAAAGGCCCAATTCAGGAGTCGGCTGGATGCTAGAATTGTCAGCTTGTCTGCCTTACTAGACCGACCATGATCGAACTCAATCCCATCCGCCAGCGAATCACCGATCTCACCGATCGCGTGCTATCGCTCAGGGGGTATCTTTGACTACGACGTCAAGAAAGAACGTCTCGAAGAAGTAACCCGCGAACTCGAAAACCCGGACATCTGGAACAACCCGGAATACGCCCAGACCTTGGGCCGTGAGCGCTCGATGCTGGACAAGACCGTCACCGGTATTGCCAACGTATTGGACGGCTTGTCCGAAGCCACCGAGCTGCTTGAGCTTGCCGAAAGCGAGCAGGACGAAGACACCGCACTGGCCGTGGTGGCTGACTTGGACAAGTTCCAGGCGCACATCGAGAAGCTCGAGTTCCAGCGCATGTTCTCCGGCGAGATGGACAGCTGCAATGCGTTCGTCGATATCCAGGCCGGTGCCGGTGGTACCGAAGCTCAAGACTGGGCGGAAATCATGCTGCGCATGTACCTGCGCTGGTGTGAATCGCGCGGCTGGAAGACTGAGCTGATGGAAGTGTCCGGCGGCGACGTCGCTGGCATCAAATCTGCCACCTTCCGCGTCGAGGGCGAGTTCGCCTATGGCTGGCTGAAGACCGAGATCGGCGTGCACCGGCTGGTGCGCAAGTCGCCGTTCGACTCGGACAATCGCCGCCACACCAGCTTCACCTCGGTATTCGTGTCGCCGGAAGTCGATGACAACATCGAAATCGACATCAACCCGGCCGACCTGCGCACCGACGTGTACCGTTCCTCCGGTGCCGGTGGTCAGCACGTCAACAAGACCGAGTCGGCGGTGCGTATCACCCACATCCCGACCAACACCGTGGTGGCCTGTCAGATCGGCCGTAGTCAGCACCAGAACCGCGACACCGCGATGAAGATGCTGGCTGCCAAGCTCTATGAGCTGGAAGTGCAGAAGCGCAACAGCGAGCGTGACGCGCTGGAAGCGACCAAGTCCGACATCGGCTGGGGCAGCCAGATCCGCAACTACGTGCTCGACCAGAGCCGTATCAAGGACCTGCGCACCGGCGTTGAACGTACTGACACGCAGAAGGTGCTGGACGGCGACCTTGATGAGTTCATCGAGGCCAGCCTCAAGTCCGGCCTGCAGGCCGGCGCCAAGCGCATCGACGCTTGATCCGGGATGGCCCTGCACGGGCCATTCCCTTGTTGTACGGTGCGGTTTCACCAGACGGTGGCCGCGCCTGGTTATCTCCCCCAATTAGAAAACAAAGCCATGACCGAACAGACCCCTGAAACGCAGCAGCTCCCCGTCGACGAGAACAGCCTCATCGCCGAGCGCCGCGCGAAACTCACGGCGCTGCGCGGGCAGGGCATCGCCTACCCGAACGACTTCCGTCGCGAAGACTTCGCCGGCACGTTGCAGGCCGAGTACGCCGATGCCGAGGCCTGGACCAGCGAAGCGCTGGAAGCCACCGGCCGCACCGTGAAAATGGCCGGCCGTTTGATGGCCAAGCGCATCATGGGCAAGGCCAGCTTCGCCCAGATCCAGGACGAGAGCGGCCGCATCCAGCTGTTCCTGCAGGCCGCCGCACTGGGCGACATCTACGCCGCGTTCAAGGGCTGGGACGTGGGCGATATCATCGCCGTCGAAGGCGGCCTGACCCGTACCAAGACTGGCGAACTGTCGGTCAAGGCGACCAGCATCCGCTTGCTGACCAAGTCGCTGCGCCCGCTGCCGGACAAGTGGCATGGCCTGGCCGACGTCGAGCAGCGCTATCGCCAGCGCTACGTCGACCTGATCGTCACCCCGGAATCGCGCGACGTCTTCATCAAGCGCTCCAAGATCATCCGCGCCATGCGTGCATGGCTGGACAATCGCGACTTCCTCGAAGTCGAAACGCCGATGATGCATTACATCCCCGGCGGCGCCACGGCCAAGCCGTTCACCACCCACCACAACGCGCTGGATATGCAGTTGTACCTGCGCGTGGCGCCGGAGTTGTACTTGAAGCGTCTGGTGGTTGGCGGCCTTGAGCGCGTCTACGAAATCAACCGCAACTTCCGCAACGAAGGCGTCAGCACCCGCCACAATCCGGAATTCACCATGATGGAGTTGTACGAGGCCTACGCCACGTACAACGAAGTGATGGACCTGACCGAAGGCGTGATCCGCGATGTCGCGCAGAGCGTGCTCGGCACCACTTCGGTGGAATGGGATGGCGTGCAGATCGACCTGGCCCCGGCCTTCCGCCGCTGGCGCATGGACGAGGCGGTGCGTCACCACAACCCGGAAATCACCGCCGCGGACTGCACCGATCGTGATGCACTGCTGCGCCATTGCGAACGCCTGAAGATCCGCGTCAAGCCGAGCTACGGCTGGGGCAAGCTGCTGCTGGAGATCTTCGAGGCCACGGTCGAACACACCTTGATCCAGCCGACCTTCATCACCGATCACCCGGTCGAGGTCTCGCCGCTGGCCCGCGCCAGCGACAACGACGCCGGCTACACCGATCGTTTCGAACTGTTCGTCAACGGCAAGGAACTGGCCAATGGCTTCTCCGAGTTGAACGACCCGGAAGACCAGGCCGCGCGTTTCCAGGCCCAGGTTGAAGCCAAGGACGGTGGCGATGATGAAGCCATGCACTACGACGCTGACTACATCCGTGCGCTGGAATATGGCATGGCACCGACCGGTGGTCTGGGCATCGGCATCGACCGTCTGGTGATGATGCTGACCGGCCGCGCCTCGATCCGCGACGTACTGCTGTTCCCGTACATGCGCCCGGAAGCCTGATCCAAGGCGACCCGGTTGCAGCCGCAAGAACAAAGGCCTTCCCGTAACTGGGAAGGCCTTTTTGTTTCTGAAATGTAGTGCCGAGCCATGCTCGGCAGGGGCTTTACCAGCGAGAAGCTGCCCTCACCCCAACCCCTCTCCCGCACGCGGGAGAGGGGCTAAAGCCGTCGCGGCCCCAATCCTGTAGTGCCGAGCCATGCTCGGCAGGGGCTTTCCCGGTAGCGCCTCAGCCCAGCACAGCCCGCACGCCCAGATTGATCAACATGCCGCCAGCCAACAACCAGATGAACAACAACAAAGCCAACAACATCGGCTTGGCACCGGCCTGACGCAGCGCCGAAGCATGCGTGGTCAGGCCCAGCGCGGCCATCGCCATCGCCAGCAACACGGTGTCCAGATCCACCAATACCTTCACCACCTCAGCCGGCAGCAACTGCAGCGAGTTGAAACCGACCATCGCGATGAAGCCGAACGCAAACCACGGAATGGTGATCTTCGAACGTTCGCCATTGCCGCTGCTCTGGCCGCGGGCCAGCAAAGCAGACAGACCGACCAGGAACGGTGCCAGCATCATCACCCGCACCATCTTGGTGATGACAGCGGCATCGGCGGCAGGCTCACTGACCGCACGTCCAGCAGCCACCACCTGGGCGACCTCATGCACAGTAGAGCCGGTAAATACACCGAACGCCGTCTCATCCAACGGCATCCAGCCCGCCGACACGCCCCACTGATACAGCAGCGGGTACAGGAACATCGCGATCGTGCCGAACACCACCACCGTGGCCACGGCGACCGCTACCTGTTCGGCGCGGCCCTTGATCACTGGTTCGGCCGCCATCACCGCGGCGGCGCCACAGATCGAACTGCCGGCGCCGATCAGCAGCGCAGAGTTGCGGTCCATGCCCAGCAACCTGGTGCCCAGCCACCAGGCCAGGCCGAAGGTCGAGCACAGTACCAGCGCATCGATCGCCACGCCGGCAACGCCAACCTGGCCGATATCCTGCAGGGTCAGCCGCAGGCCATAGAGAATGATGCCGGCGCGCAGCAAGGTGGCCTTGGAGAAACCAACGCCAGCGTCGGCGCGGGTCGCAAGGCTGCGATAGACCGTGTTTCCGAGAACAATGCCGATGACGATGGCCAGAGTCAGCGCGCTGATGCCGTGGCTCTGCATCCACGGCAAGGTACCCAGCCAGATCGACAGGCCGGCGACTGCGGCCGTCAACAGCAGGCCGGGGAGACGGGAGAGGGGCATCGAGGTAAGCCCTTGGGTCGAGGTGTTCATAACGTTGGGTTATTAGAAGATAGCCCATGCTGCACCCAAGGTTATTACCTGTAAAACGGATAATATTGGTTGAATCAACCGATTTTAGAGATAGGTTATGCATCTCTCCCTGCGTCAGTTGCAGATCTTTTCCGGTATCGCCGAGGCCGGCACCACGACTGCGGCCGGTGAGCTGCTGGGCTTGTCGCAATCGGCGGTCAGTGCCGCCCTGGTCGAATTGGAGAGCCTGCTCGGGCTGGCTTTGTTCGATCGGATTGGGCGCCGGCTGGTGCTCAACGGCCACGGCAGAGCCTTGCTGCCGCAGGCGCGAGCGTTGTTGGCGGGTATGACCGATATCGAGCGTCGGTTCCGGGCCGACAGCCAGACCGGTGCGGCCGTGCGTTGGCAGGTGGGCGCCAGTACCACCATCGGCAACTACCTGATGCCGGCGCGGATAGCAGACCTGCAGGCCTCCAATCCGCATGCCCATGTGGAGCTGGTGATCGGCAATACCCGGGAAGTCACCAGCGCCGTGCAGCGGCTGGAAGTGGATGTCGGCTTGATTGAAGGGCCCAGCCACGAGCCGGGGCTGGAAGTGGCGCATTGGCAGCAGGACGAACTGGTGGTGGTGTTTGGCCAACGCCATCCGCTGGCGACGCAATTCAGTAAGGGAGCGGACCTGGCGATGTTGCGGCAGGCACGTTGGCTGCTGCGCGAACCCGGTTCAGGTACCCGTGAGGCCGCCGAGCATGCCTTGTTGCCGCATCTGCATGGGTTTGCCGAGGTGCTGCAGCTGGGCGGCACCGAGGCGATCAAGCAGGGCGCGGTCGCCGGGCTCGGCCTGGCCTGCCTGTCGCGGCACGCGGTGGCGGACCTGGTGACGCTGGGCAAGCTGAATGTGTTGGCGACGCCGTTGCCACCACTGCAGCGCCAATTGTGGGCGGTGCGCCACCCCGGCAAGCGCATTCCGGCCAGCCTGCGCCAGCTGCTCGGCCTGCCGGCGGGCGTGTTTAGCGACGATTGAGCGCGGTCGGCCGCCAGAGCCCGTACAATACGCCCATGCCTTTGATTACCTTGCAGAACGTCGACTACAGCGTCGGCGGCCCGTTGTTGCTGGAAAAAGCCGAACTGTCGATCGAGACTGGCGAGCGTATCGCCCTGATCGGCCGCAACGGCGCCGGCAAATCCACTCTCATGAAGCTGATGGCTGGCGAGCTCAAGCCCGATGACGGCGAGGTGCGCGTGCAGCAGGGCGTGCGCGTCACCCGGCTCGAGCAGGAAGTGCCGCATGGCGCTGCCGGCAGCGTGTTCGACGTGGTCGCCGATGGCCTTGGCGAACTCGGCCATTGGCTGGCCGAGTTCCACCGCCTGAGCCACGCCGAGGTCTTCGATGGCGAGGCCATGGGCAATGTGCAGGCCAAGATCGATGCCGCCGATGGCTGGGGTCTGGATCAGCGTGTCGAGGAAACCCTGACCAAACTCGACCTGGATGGCGATGCCGAATTCGGCCGTCTGTCCGGCGGCATGAAGCGCCGCGTGCTGCTGGCGCGTGCGCTGGTCGCTGGCCCGGACGTGCTGCTGCTCGACGAGCCGACCAACCATCTGGACATCGAAGCCATCGATTGGCTGGAAACCTTCCTCAAGGGCTGGAACGGCTGCGTGGTGTTCGTCACCCATGACCGCCGCTTCCTGCGTGCCCTGGCCACCCGCATCGTCGAGATCGATCGCGGCCAGGTAACCAGCTGGCCGGGTGACTGGGACAACTACGAGCGCCGCCGCGAAGAGCGCCTCAACGCGCAGGCCCAGGAAAACGCCCGCTTCGACAAGCTGCTGGCGCAGGAAGAAGTCTGGATCCGCCAAGGCATCAAGGCGCGCCGTACCCGCGACGAAGGTCGTGTACGCCGGCTCAAGGCGATGCGCAACGAGCGCAGCCAGCGCCGTGAGCTCGGTGGCAACGTCAAGCTGGAAGCGGCCGGTGCCGAGAACTCCGGCAAGAAGGTCATCGACATCAAGAACATCTCCTTCTCGTTCGGCGAGCGGGTGATGGTCAAGGATTTCGAAACCACCATCCTGCGCGGTGACCGTATCGGCCTGATCGGCCCCAACGGCAGCGGCAAGACCACCTTGCTGAAGCTGCTGCTGGGCGAACTGCAGCCGGACAGCGGTGAAGTGCGCCAGGGTACCAACCTGCAGATCGCCTATTTCGACCAGTACCGCGCCACCCTGCGCGAAGACTGGAGTGCGATCGAGAACGTGGCCGAAGGCGCGGACTTCATCGATCTCAACGGCAAGCGCAAGCATGTGCATGCCTACCTGCAGGACTTCCTGTTCACCCCGGAACGCGCACGCGCGCCGATCACCCGCCTGTCCGGTGGCGAGCGCAACCGTCTGCTGCTGGCCAAGCTGTTTGCGCAGCCGTCCAATCTACTGGTGATGGACGAACCGACCAACGACCTGGATGTGGAAACCCTGGAGCTGCTGGAAGAACTGCTGGCCGACTACACCGGCACCTTGCTGCTGGTCAGTCATGACCGTGACTTCCTCGACAACGTGGTGACCTCCACGCTGGTGCTGGAAGGCGAGGGCAGGGTAGGCGATTACATCGGCGGCTACAGCGACTCGCTGCGCCAGCGCCCGGCACCGACCCAGACCGCGATGGCGGTGGCCAAGGCTTCGGCGACGGCGGCACCTACAGCTGCGCCTGCCGCTCCGGTGGCCGATGCCGCGCCCAAGCGCAAGCTCAGCTTCAAGGACGCGCGCGAACTGGAGCAGCTGCCGGCCAAGATCGAAAGGCTGGAACTGGATGTGGAAGGCCTGACGTCGGCGATGAATGACCCCTCGTTCTATACCCGTTCCAGTGCCGAAGTCACTGCGCACACGGCGCAGCTGACCAAGGTGCAGGCCGAGCTGGATGCCGCCTACGCCCGTTGGCAGGAACTGGACGCCTGAGCCGGGTCTGACGGTCTACGCCTTGCTTCACCTGCCGTCCTCGCAGAGGACGGCAGGATGGTGTCCATGGATGCTGCGAGGTGATGATGAAAAGGCCGTTTGAGATTGAGCGTATCGATCACGTGGTGTTCCGGGTCCGCGACCTGGAGCGCAGCATTGCTTTCTATTCAACGGTGCTGGGCTGCGAGGTGGTGCGACGACGCGACCATCTTGGTTTGGTGCATCTGCGTGCCGGCGCGTCGATGATCGACCTGATCAGTCTGGATGGTAGCTTGGGTGTGCGCGGTGGTGCCGGGCCGGGGTTGGAAGCGCGTAATGTTGATCATCTGTGCCTGCGCGTCGAGCCTTTCGATGAGGCCAGCTTGGTGGCATATCTTTCCTTGCATGGCGCAACGCCGTTGGCGGCAGCCGAAGTGAACTTTGGCGCTGAAGGGGATGGGCTGTCGCTGTATTTCAGAGATCCGGATGGCAACACCATTGAATTGAAGGGGCCGGTTTCGGTGGCGGTCGGCTGATGCTCTGCTCCCTCCCTTGCGCCGTGGGCGTAGGGGAGGGTTGGGGAGGGGTGCTTTGAGCTGTTGATCTTCGGATTTTCGGCCTACAGCTGCAGCGCTGATTGGTTGCTGGGAAGGCTCCTGCCGAGCATGGCTCGGCACTACGCTCCCTCCCTTGCACCGCAGGTGCAGGGGAGGGCAGGGAGGGGTGCTCTTAGGCACGAGCTAGCGCTTGCGGCCCAACCACGCTCCGCGCATGCTCATGCCATTCAACAAGAGCAGCAGCCATGCACCGCAGACTCAATACGCTCCTGCTGCTCGCAACCGCTTTCGCCTTACCGGCCTACGCCGAAGTCAAAGACGCCACACCCGGTGGCTTCACCGTCGAAAACAGTGTCCTGATCGCAGCCGCGCCTAAGCGTGTGTGGCGGGCGATGACCGCCGATATCGACCTTTGGTGGCCAAAAGACCACAGTTGGTGGGGCAAGGGTGCAACGCTGTCCATCGATGCCCGCGCCGGTGGCTGTTTCTGCGAGATCGTAGGCGCGCAGCAGGCACAGCATCTGCAGGTCGTGTTCGTAGATCCGGAGAAAATCCTGCGCATGACTGGCGGGCTGGGGCCGATGCAGGGCATGGGTCTGCACGGTGTCGCCGAATGGACCCTGCAGGCAGAAGGCACTTCAACCCGGGTAAGTTGGCGCTACCGCGCAGGCGGTTACAGCCCCGATGATCTCAGCGCCCTGGCGCCAGTGGTGGACAAGGTCCAGGCGCAACAGCTGGACGGCCTGGCGCGCTGGCTGCAGGCCGCCCGCTGAGGGTTACTCTTCTTCGTCGCCAGCTGCTTCCTCACCGCCACCCGGTAGTTCCAGGAAGGCCCAGAACGCCACCTTGTCCTCGGCCCAGCTGGCCGAGGCTTCGGACAGCACGTCCAGCAAGGTATCGAAGTCAGCCGGGCTGCCTTGGCGCAGGTCGTTTGCATCGCTGAACAACAACGCATAGCCGTTGGCCGGCAGCCAGGACAGGTCACGCAATCCATCGGACAGCGCATCCCAGTTGCGGCTCCGGCCGGTCGGGAAGTCGAGCTGGGTGCCAAGGCGCATCAGCAAGGTGCGCTTGTCGGTGCAGCCTTCCAGGTCGATGCGGCACACGCGCAGTCCGGCATCGCGTGCTACCGCCGCCAAACCGCCGAGGTCGCCGTCGCCAACACCGTAGACGCCGGCCTGGCTGACGTCTTCCAGGCCCATATCAAAACCGCTGTCACTCATGGCGTACTCCTGGCGGGGACTTCAAAGCTGCGGAAGCTCTCGTAATGGTCGTCGGTGTAATACCAAGCATCCGGCGGGTCGCCGCCGGTGACGATGCGCTTGGCGCCACGATGGCTCAGTCCCGGCGTATCCACGGTGTACTCGCGGTAATACCCGCGCGGCCGCTGCGGTAGCTGGCGCTCGCGGTTGCCGAAGGTGCTGCCATCCTGGCGGTGCGGGTGGGGGCCGCCGCGCTGGATCAGGGCGATGGTCTCGCGTGCCTCGGGCGGCAGGAAGGCCGGAAGCGGGTCCTTGCTCTGTTCCTCAGCGCGTGCGGCTTGGCTGGTCCCCGCCGATGCGGGCAAGTCCTGCGAAAGCGACGGCGCGAACTGCGGAGGCGCAGGTTGCTGCAGCACGCGCATGCCCCACAGTCCCCCGATGAGCAGAACGATGGCGACAACAAGGAGCAGAGGCTTACGCATGGGCAGTAGGAGGATTCCGAAACAAGCGACGATTATCACGCCATGACAGCGTGTTTGTTGAACAGATGGTTCAGTACGTTGGCTTCACGCAACAGTAACAACGGTCGCGCAGATCGTGCATGCACTGTCCAGCGCCCGCGTGCGGGACAAAGTTTCCTTTACGACACCCTTGGTAAGTTGCTGCTTCGTCCCTACCATTGATAGCGCACCGTCTGGTTTTTCGACCAGACACAGAAACCGGCTATCCAAAGGAGATCCCTCATGGCTTACACCCTGCCCAAGCTGCCTTACGCCTACGACGCCCTGGAACCGCATATCGATGCGGCCACGATGGAGATCCACCACAGCAAGCACCACCAGACCTACATCAACAACGTCAATGCTGCGCTGGAAGGCACCGAGTACGCCGACCTGCCGGTTGATGAGCTGGTGAAGAAGACCAAGTCGCTGCCGGAAAACCTGCAGGGTCCGGTGCGCAACAACGGTGGCGGCCATGCCAACCATTCCCTGTTCTGGACCGTGATGTCGCCCAACGGCGGCGGCCAGCCGGTCGGTGACGTCGGCAAGGCGATCGAATCGCAGCTGGGCGGTTTCGAGAAGTTCAAGGACGCCTTCACCAAAGCCGCGCTGACCCGTTTCGGCAGCGGCTGGGCGTGGCTGAGCGTGACCCCGGACAAGAAGGTTGTCGTCGAGTCCTCGGCCAACCAGGACAGCCCGCTGATGGACGGCAACACCCCCATCCTGGCGCTGGACGTTTGGGAACACGCCTACTACCTGAAGTACCAGAACCGTCGCCCGGAATACATCGGCGCGTTCTTCAACGTGGTCGACTGGAACGAAGTCGAGCGTCGTTACCAGGAAGCGATTGCCTGATAGCGGTGACATGAAGCGGCTGTTCCGGTTGAGACGGCCGCTCCAGCAAAGGCCGGGCATTGCCCGGCCTTTGCCGTTGCTGGCGCCCCAAACCCCATGTTGGGGAGCGGCGTCAGCCGCGAAGCTGGTGCAACATCAGATTGCAAGGATGCCCGCAACTACGGCAACGCCAGCTTCGCGGGCACAGGGCAAACGCAGGCTGGCAGGCTCTTGTAGGAGCGGCGTCAGCCGCGAAGCACACACATCATCGGAGTGCATGTGTGCCCGCAGCTCCACCCACCCCAGCTTCGCGGCTGACGCCGCTCTCACAAACGACTGCAGGCAACTGCCGCCTCAGGGCTGCTCAGCGTCCTCAGTTACGGGGATGCGGGTGATACGCAACGTTGCCATCATGCCCAGCGGTTCGGGGGTGGGTTGCGTTTCGCTGGCTGGTAATTGGATCGCCTGCTGGGTGATGTCTGCGAAGCTGCGGACCTGGTACAGCACGTCCAGCCCGTGTTGGGCGTCGGCTGCGAGGCGGGCATCACCACGGCGATTGGACGGATTCCTGCGTGCCGGCTGATAACCGGGCAGTTGCCGAACCAGTTCCTCGGTGGGCGCGGCAAAGTTGCCGATGATCAGTGACGGCAGGCCTTCGGCGGTGGCATCCATCCAGGAGCGCAGATCTGCCGCCTGGTGTCCGCGCGCCACCGGGCTGTTGTCGCTGGGGCACATGCTGGCCGCATAGATGTTCAGTTGGGTCTGCTGCAGCTGCAGGCGCTGCATGCCGGCCGCGGTCGGGGCGTCATCTCCGTGCAGCAGGGTGATGCCATCCTGCTGTGCCTGCAGGCGGGTCAACACCGCATTGCCGCGGCGCACCGGCTGGCTGGGGCGATCGGCACTGATGAAATCGCAGCTGTATTTGAGGCGGCTGCCCAGCCAGCACGCAGGGTTGGGGGTGTTGGCCAGCTGGCGCACATCCTGCACCACGATCACGTCAGGACGCAGGTCTTCCATCAGCGCGGCGATCCGGTCGCGCTGGCCGGTCCAGATTTCGCCGCTGTCGGGCAGGCGCAGGTTGGCGATCTTGATGACCGGAATTACCGGCTCAGCCATGACACCAAATGACAGGACAAGCAGTCCAAAACAGCCCCAGCGCAGCATTGCAACGCCTCAAGATGAGGGGCTGTCATCCTAATGCTTTCCGCGTAGAAGGGGCGTGCAGGCGGCTGTAATAGGGTTTTGCTGGTGTGGGCGGTAGGTGTTTTACCTGTTGGATCCAGTCTGGCGGGCAGCGTGATGCGTTACGCTTGCAACCTTTGTATTCACGGATCGCCCGCAGATGACGACCAACGACGTGGCAGCAGCCCCGAACCCCAAGGCAAAAATGCCGCGCCAGATCGGCTACATCATCGGTAACGAGGCGTGCGAACGCTTCAGTTTCTACGGGATGCGCAACATCCTGGTGCAGTTCCTGATCACCTCGCTGCTGTTGCAGGAGATCACCGCCGAAGGCCGTGCAGGCGAAGCCAAGGACATCATGCACAGCTTCATGATCGGCGTGTATTTCTTCCCGCTGCTCGGTGGCTGGCTGGCAGACCGCTTTTTCGGCAAGTACCACACCATTCTCTGGTTCAGCCTGATCTACTGCGTCGGCCATCTGTGCCTGGCGCTGTTCGAGGGCAACCGCCAAGGCTTCTTCCTGGGCTTGGGGCTGATCGCCTTGGGTGCAGGTGGCATCAAGCCGCTGGTGGCGTCGTTCATGGGCGACCAGTTCGACCAGGGCAACAAGCATCTGGCCAAGATCGTGTTTGACGCGTTCTACTGGATCATCAATTTCGGCTCGCTGTTCGCCTCGCTGCTGATTCCGCTGGCGCTGAAGAACCTCGGCCCACAGTGGGCATTCGGCATCCCCGGCATCCTGATGTTCGTGGCCACCTTCGTGTTCTGGCTGGGCCGCAAGCGCTATGTGCTGGTGCCGCTGCCGCCCAAGGACCCGCATTCCTTCGCCAACGTGATCCGCACCGCGCTGCTGGCACAGGCGCCTGGCCAGGGCCGCATGGGTCTGGTGGTGGCGGTGCTCGGCGTGCTGCTGGCGCTGGCTTCGTTCGCGTTGGTGCCCAGTTTGGGCATCGTGATCTGCCTGTGTCTGGCGCTGGTCTCGGTGCTGGCCGGTATTGGCGGCGGCACCATGCTGCAGCTGGACCGCGCCCGTGGCGTGCACCCGGAGGCGGCTGTTGAAGGCGTACGTTCGGTAATGAAGGTGCTGGTGATCTTCGCCCTGACCACGCCGTTCTTCTCGCTGTTCGACCAGAAAGCCTCGACCTGGGTGCTGCAGGGCCAGCAGATGAGCATGCCCAGCTGGTTCACCGCTTCGCAGATGCAGGCACTCAACCCGCTGCTGGTGATGATCCTGATCCCGTTCAACAATCTGGTGCTGTACCCGGCGCTGCGTCGCTTCGGCTTCGAGCCGACCGCGCTGCGGCGGATGACCGCCGGTATTGCCTTCAGCGGCCTGGCCTGGATCGTGGTGGGTGGCATCCAGGTGGTCATGGACGGCGGCGATGCGATGTCGATCTTCTGGCAGGTGCTGCCGTATGCGCTGCTGACTTTCGGTGAAGTGCTGGTCTCGGCGACCGGTCTGGAATTTGCCTACAGCCAGGCACCGGCATCCATGAAGGGTGTGGTGATGAGCTTCTGGAACCTGACCACCACCATCGGTAACCTGTGGGTGCTGCTGTCCAATGCGGCGGTGCGCAACCACGCGGTCACCGACCGCATTGCCAGTACCGGCTTGAGTGAAACGGCGTTCCTGATGTTCTTCTTTGCCGGCTTCGCCTTCATCGCGGCGCTGGCATTTGGCATCTATGCACGCCGTTACAAGATGGTCGACAACTACCGGGCGGTTTGAACATGCAAGGACCGATAACCCTGATCCTGATCGCCGTCACCGCCCTGGTGTCGTGGATGGCGTTCAATAACCGCAAGTTGGCTGACCGGCTGATCCTGTGGCCGCCGGCGATCGACAAGCACAAGCAGTACGACCGGCTGGTGACCTATGGGTTCATCCATGCCGATTTCGGCCACCTGTTGTTCAACATGGTGACCTTGTACTTCTTCGGCCGCTCGATCGAAGTCATCATGCTCGGCATCACCGGGCAGTGGTGGGTCTACCCGCTGTTCTATCTGGCGGCGCTGGTGGTGTCGATCCTGCCGACTTACCTGAAGAACCAGAAGAACCCGAACTATCTGAGCCTGGGTGCTTCAGGGGCGGTGTCGGCGGTGCTGTTTGCCTACATCCTGATCGCGCCTTGGAAGCTGATCCTGGTGATGTTCATCCCGGCCCCGGCCATCGTCTACGCTGCGTTCTACGTCGGTTACAGCATCTGGATGGACAAGAAGGGCGGGGACAACGTCAATCACAGCGCACACCTGGCCGGTGCCGCATTCGGTGTGATGTTCATGCTGATCATGGAGCCGGAGCTGCTGCAGCACTTCCTGCAGAGTCTGATGAATCCTACTTTCCGCTTCTGATCGGCGGAAAGGGAGCTGGGGGCTGTATCGCCCCGCATGCCAGGGGCCGCGCGCATCGTGTCGACGCGGCCCCTTTTCGTTCATGGCAGCTGCGCCTTGGGCGCGCCGCGTGCGTGAACGCTGGTGGCTGGCTCAGGCAGCGTAGCTGTCGAGCAGGCGCGAATAGACTTCGCTGTCGATCTTCTTGAATTCCCAGCCGTCGGTGTCGCCGGCGACGGCTAGCTGGAACAGGCCCTCCAGCAGGGTGGAGTCATGGTCGTTGGACGGGATCTGCATCGTGCGGTCGTTGTCGAACATGAGACGCCTCGCCTGCTATCGGTTGTTTGCAGGTGTATGGAGCAAATCCCATGCCAGCTTTTGGGGCACAGTCCATGCTTTGATTGCGGTGGCGCTGACGGCGTCGATGTCGGAAAGTGACGTAAAGCGGCGCTTCTGTCTGATCGGCCGCGTCATCACGCCGCTTTCATCGAATCCACCGCGTTGCGCAGGAGTAGCCATGAACTTGAACAAACCGTCGGTCCCGGGCATCGAACATGATGCAGCTGCAAGCCGCTTCCAGATCCAGGTCGATGGCCAGCTCGCCGTGCTGGACTACGAGCTGGACGATGGCGTCATGGTCATTACCCATACCGGAGTGCCCGAAGCCATTGGCGGCCGTGGCATTGCCGCAGCATTGACCCGCTTCGCGCTGGAGCATGCTCGTGCGGCTGGCTGGAAGGTGATACCGGCCTGCGCTTATGCCGCCGTTTTCATGCAACGTCATGGCGAATATGCGGACCTGCTGGGATAATTCGCTGGCATGGCCAAGCCCGACCGGGCGGCCGCACACACCTCCAAGGGATCAAAGGGCATGAACAGGTTGGTACGGGGATCGTCTGCCGCAGCGGTATTGCTGCTGGCATTGGCTGGTTGCAAGCAGGATGAGCAAGGTGCGCCGGTCGCACCGGCCGCGGAACCGGTGCAGGCACCGGTTGCGGTCGCACCTGCGGCAGCTGATCTGCGCGATGTGATTGAGAACACCCCAAGCTATGTCATTGGTATCAGCTACCCGCCGGCAGCCGCCAAGTATCCGGGCCTGGCCAATGCGCTGAGCGACTATGCAGGCCACGCCAAGGCCGACCTGTTGAAGTCGGTCGCCGAACTCGGCAACGACAAGCCCACCGCGCCGTATGAGTTGTCACTGGCCTTCGACATGCTGGTGGAGTCGCCGGCGGTGGTTGCTGTGTCCGCCGATGGCAGCAGCTATACCGGTGGTGCCCACGGCCAGCCGTTGGTAGCCCGTTTTGTCTGGCTGCCAGAGCAGCAGCAGTTGCTCAAGGCAGAAGACCTGATTACCTCGGCCAAGGGCTGGCAGGCGATCAGTGATTTCACCGAGGACAAGCTGCTGGAGCAGGCTATGGTGCGCGCCCAGGGCGAGGACATGTCGCCGGAGGAGCAGCAGGCCCAGGTCCGTAATCTGTCCAAGATGATCGACGAAGGCACCACGGCCGACGCCACCAACTTCGGTCAGTTCCAGCCGGTGCTGGACGCGGCTGGCAAGATTTCGGCGCTGCGGTTCGTGTTCCCGCCCTATCAGGTGGGACCGTATTCGGATGGCACGCAGACGGTGGATGTGCCGGCGGCGGTGCTGTTGCCGCATGTGGTGGCGGCTTACCAGGGGCTGTTCGCGCACCCCTGAAACACAGGAGGTCAGTGATGGATGCAGGGCTGCAACGACGTGTGGAAGCACTGCTGCAGGAGGCCGATATCACCCCGGGTGGTGATAGGCCGCAGGACCTGGACATCCTGGACCCGCGCTTCTATGCGCGGGTGCTGGCCGACGGCTCGCTGGGTCTGGGCGAGAGCTATATGGAGGGATGGTGGCAGGCACATTCGCTGGATGGCCTGCTCACCCACCTGCTCGACGCGCGGCTTGATGAGCGCGTGCATGGTGGTGGCGAGGTCTGGGATGCGCTAAAGGCAAAGCTGTTCAACCTGCAGAGCGGGCAGGGCAGCTACGAGGTAGGCAAACGCCACTACGACCTCGGCAACGACCTATACCGGGCCATGCTCGGCAAGCGGCTGGTCTACAGCTGCGGCTACTGGCGCAATGCAGCGAATCTCGATGACGCGCAGGAAGCCAAGCTGGAACTGATCTGCCGCAAGCTTGGCCTGCAACCGGGCATGCGTGTGCTGGATATCGGTTGTGGCTGGGGCGAGGCACTCAAGTTCGCCGCCGAGCGCTATGGCGTGCAGGGCGTTGGGGTGACCATTTCGCAGGAGCAGGCGGAGTTTGCCCGCCAGCTATGCGCCGGGCTGCCGGTAGAGATACGCCTGCAGGACTACCGCGAGCTGGACGAGCACTTCGACGCCGTGTTTTCGGTGGGCATGTTCGAGCATGTCGGGGTCAAGAACTACCGCAGCTACTTCGAGGTTGCCCGGCGCTGCCTGGGCGAGCAGGGCTTGTTCCTGTTGCACAGCATCGGCACCAACGTCAGTCGCGACCGCACTGATCCGTGGATCGCCAAGTACATCTTCCCCAACTCCATGCTGCCTTCGGCTGCGCAGATCACCCACGCGATGGAAGGGCTGTTTGTGCTGGAGGACTGGCATAACTTCGGCACCGACTACGACCGCACCCTGCGGGCTTGGCGTGACAACGTCGAAGCGGCTTGGGAGCAGTTGGACGCCCGCTACGACGAACGCTTCCGGCGCATGTGGCGTTTCTACCTGGCGGCTTCGATGGCGACCTTCCGTACCCGCCACTCGCAGCTCTGGCAATTGCTGCTGTCGCCGCGCGGGGTTCGAGAGGGTTATCTGGCGCCACGCTGAACATGGAACGCTGTAACCGCAAAACTGTTTTATAAGTTTATATTACATATGTGTATTATCTGCCTCATTCTAGGATGAGCCGGATAGCCCATGAGCAGCTTCGACGCGACCGAAACCCGGATTGATGCCACCTGCGCCCGCTGGCCTGGATTCCCGCGTGAACCGGCCGTGCTGGTGCGCCTGGTCAAAGGCATCTACAAGACGGTCCACGACCGCGCCAACGCCGTGTTGCGTGATTTCGACCTCAGTCACGCTGAGTACAACATCCTGATGATGTTGTACGGCACGCCGGATCATCCGCTGACCCCGTCGGAGCTGGCCGAGGCCGCCACCGAGAAGTCGGCCAACATCACCCGGCTCACCGACCAGTTATGCAGCAAGGGCCTGTTGGAGCGTATTCCCGATACCAATGACCGGCGCAAATTGGGCCTGCACCTGACCGCTTCCGGTCTTGCCTGCATACAGAGCCTGTTGCCAAAGATGGCGGAGCTGTTGGTCATGCAGGTGCAAGGTCTGGATGAGGGTGAGCAGCACCAGCTCGAACGCCTGCTGAAAAAGATGCTGGACGGCATCGAGGCGAGCTGAGTAGGTCATGTCAGCAACCCCGACATCAGCAAGCCCGCAGCTCGCGGAGCCTTGGTACGCAGGCATGCGCGGCTTCCTCAAGGGCGAGGCCGACACCTGGCTGTTCGTGCTGCGCACGACCGTGGCTTTCTTCCTGACCGGTTGGCTGGCCATGCGCCTGCAGTTGCCGCAGCCAGGTACGGCGATGATGACGACGGTCATCGTCATGCACCGGCAAAGCGGCATGGTGCTGGCCAAGGCTTTTTACCGGGTACTTGGCACCTTTGTAGGTGCGGCCGGTGCGTTGTTGATCGTGGGCCTGTTTCCGCAGCAGCGCGAGCCGTTCCTGCTGTTGATGGCGTTATGGATCGCCGGCTGCACTGCCGGGGCCACCTTGCATCGCAACTTCAAATCCTATGCGTTCGTGCTGGCCGGCTACACCGCGGCCATCGTTGCCTTGCCGGTGATATCCACGCATCCAGGGCAGGTCTTCGATTCGGCGGTGGCACGCATCAGTGAGGTGCTGCTGGGCTTGCTGGTTACCGCGGTTATCAGCGACACGATGTTTCCGGTGCGCCTGCGCGACACCTTGCGTACAGCGGTGAACAATCAGTACGAAAATTTCCTTGGTTTCACGCGCGGCGCCCTGCTTGGCGAAATGCCACGCGAGCGGATGGAGCAGGCGCATCTTCGCGTGGTACGTGACGCGGTGGCGTTGGAGGATCTGCGCAGCTCGGTGATCTTCGAAGACGGCGAAGCGCGTGCGCGCAGCACGCATCTACAACGATTCAACCAGCGCTTCATGGCGGCATCGACCAGTTTTCAGTCTCTACACCATCTGATCAATCGTCTGCTGCGTCAGCCAGACCCTGCTGCTGGCCAGGCCTTGCAGAGGCTGTACCAGCCGCTGGGCGCGGCCCTGCAGTCGAGTGAGCAGTCGCCCGCGCAGCTGGCCGAACAGATCCACGAGGTGCGCAGAAACCTTGCGACCCGAGCTGCCCAGTTGCGCGCAGAACTGAACGGTATTTCGCAGGTCGAGGACTTCGATGTTGGTGCGCAGTTGTTGCGGCGCTTCGTAAAGGAGCTTGAACAGTACGTGCATGCGCGTCGGCAGCTTACCCTGCAGATCGCGCCGACCGAGGAGGACGCACGTGCCCACTTCATCCGCGGCAATGATTATCTCGGTGCCGCGGTAGCGTTCGCCCGCACGGCCATCACCATGTTGTTGTTGGGCGCATTGTGGGCTGCCAGCGGCTGGGCGATGGCGGTCAATGTGATGCTCTTGGCGACGATCTTTTCCGGCCTGTTCGCCACCATGCCAAACGCCGCGCAGATGACCGGCAAGGTTGCCTGGGGCTATCTGGTTGGTGTGTTGGCGGCTTATGTCTGCGACTACATGGTGTTGACCCGGATGGAAGGCTTCACCTTGTTGGTAGCGGGGCTGCTGCCGTTTTTCATGGTCGGCCCCTATATGGTCAGCCGGCCCAAGCTGGCGGTGTTCGGTCTTGGTTACACGATGGGGCTGGTCAACATCCTGGCCATTACCGGCGTGCACGCCTTTGATCCAGTGCGTTTTTTCAACGAAGGCACCTCGCAGATGATCGCGATGGGAGCGGCGGTATTGAGCTTCGCGCTGATGCCACCGCTGGTGGGCACGGCTTGGTTGCGACGACGGCAAATGGCCGGCCTGCGCGCGCAGGTAGGTCTGGCTGCGCAGGCGCCGCTGCGCGGCCTGCAGCATCGTTTTGAGAGCACCAATAGTGATCTGTTGCACCAGATCGTCGCCCACACTGCGGCGGGTAGCGAGGAGTCACGCCTGCAGCTGGCCTGGGCATTGGCGGTCAATGAAACCGGCCGTGCGCTTATCCATCTGCGCCAGGACGTGGCCCACGAACCGGCAACGAAGCAGTTGCACCAATGTGTGGACGAGGTGGTTTCTGTGCTGTCCGACTTCTTTGCAGTACCAAGCGCGCAGGCGTGGCAACGCGCCGACAGCGTGTTGACTGCCGCCGTTGAGCGTGCCCGCAGCCAAGCCAAGGACGGGGGCGTTGCAGCACGGGTGTTGCTGCATCTGCGCCTGGTGCGACTGGCCATGGTGGATGACAGCTCGGTGATGGCGACCTATATCACGCCCCTTGATTCAAGCTTGGAGACGGCTCGTCATGCCTATTGAAATTGCGTTTGCGGGAACCTTGTTTCCTGGCTTGCTGTTGTTGTTCGTCGCGGTTTGCGTCGTGTTGTGGGCGCTGGACTCCTTGGCTGGCCGTCGCGGCTGGTACCGCCATGTCTGGCACCCGGCCTTGTTCCGCACCGCGATCTTCATCTGTCTGTTTGGTGGCTTCGGCCTGCTGCTGTTCTGAGAATCTTCCATGACCCCAAAAGTCCAATCCATTCTTCGTTTCTCCATCACTGCCGTGATGGTGGTGATTGCCGCGCTGATCGCAACGGCGATGTGGCGCCATTACATGTATTCGCCATGGACCCGCGAAGGTCGCCTGCGTGCCGAGGTGGTACGGGTTGCACCGGATGTTTCCGGTCCGGTCAGCGCGGTAGCGGTGCGCGACAATCAGTTGGTGAAGCGCGGTGAGGTGCTGTATCAGATCGACCCGGCGCGCTACCAGAACGCCTTGAATCAGGCGCGTGGCAATCTGGCCGCCGCACAGGCATCAGCGCGAGCAGCGGGTGCAAGCATCCAGGTTGCAGCAGCCGGTGCCGCGCAGCAGAGTGCGAATGCCAGCCGCTACGAGCAGCAGTACGAGCGTCGCCAGCGCATCACTGGCAGTTTGATCTCCGAAGAAGCGCGTACCGATGCGCTCAGCGCCGCGCAGGCCGCGCGTGCCGGTGTGGCGCAGGCGCAGGCCAGCCGCCAGCAAGCCAGTGCTTCGCAGCAGCAGGCAGTGGCTGCGGTGGAGCAGGCACAGGCTGCATTGGATACTGCAGAGTTGAATCTGGAGCGCACCCAGGTGCGTGCACCGGTGGATGGCTATGTCACCAACCTGGAAGTGCGGCAGGGTGATTACGCCACAGCTGGTGCGGCCAAGCTGGCAGTCATCGATACCGATTCGTTCTGGGTTTACGGCTATTTCGAAGAGACCAAGCTGGCGCAGCTGCATGTGGGTGACGGCACCCGCGTGCAGCTGATGAGCGGGCAGGAGCTGCATGGGCATATCGAGAGCATTTCGCATGGCATCACCGACGCGGATAGTCCGACCGGTAGCGACCTGCTGGCCAATGTGAATCCGACCTACAACTGGGTGCGCTTGGCGCAGCGGATTCCGGTACGGATCAAGCTGGATGCGGGGTCGTTTGCAAAGGGTGTTGTATTGGCCAATGGCATGACCGCTACGGTGATTGTGGAGCGGGGGCGGTAGGCTTGGGTTGAACCTTCTCGCTGACTGCTCGTTGGTTGTGCGAAGTCCAGAGCACAAAGCCAGAAGCACAAAGCCAGAAGCACAAAGCCAGAAGCACAAAGCCCCCTCATCCGCCCTCCGGGCACCTTCTCCCGCTTGCGGGAGAAGGGAATGCAGGCGCTTGCTTGAGTTGATAGCTTGCCGCGCAATGCGTGAGCTCAAGCAAAGCATCAGCCCCCCCGCGGTGCCTGACCACTCCCTTCTCCCGCCTGCGGGAGAAGGTGCCCGGAGGGCGGATGAGGGGGGCTTTTGATCTGCCGCACGAAGCAAAAGAAAACGCCCGGCAAAGCCGGGCGTTTTCATTTCATCAAAACCAGCAGCCGCTTACTTGGCAGCAGCACCGGTGGTCAAACCACGCTTCTCCAGCAGCGGCTCGATCTGCGGCTCGTGGCCGGCGAAGTTGCGGAACAGCTCCATCGCATCGACGCTGCCGCCCTTGGACAGCAGGGTCTTGCGGAAGTGGTCGCCGTTGGCGCGCGACAGACCACCATTTTCGCGGAACCACTTCTGGGTGTTGGCATCCAGCACTTCCGACCAGATGTAGGCGTAGTAGCCGGCCGAGTAGCCGCCCATGATGTGGCTGAAGTACGGGGTCTTGTAACGCGGCGGGACCGGCGCGTAATAGATGCCGTCCTTGACCAGCGCTTCATGCTCGAACTTCATCACGTCCTTCGGTGCCGGGATCTGGCCGACGCCGATCTGGTGCCAGTTCTGGTCCAGCATCGCTGCGCCCAGATATTCGGTGGTGGCAAAGCCCTGGTTGAACTTGGACGCGGCAATCACCTTGTCCAGCAGTGCCTGCGGCATCGCCGAGCCGTTCTGGTAGTGCTTGGCGTAGTTGGCCAGGATGGTCGGCTCGTCGGACCACATCTCGTTCACCTGCGAGGGGAACTCGACGAAGTCACGCGGCACCGCGGTACCGGCGAAGTACGGGTACTTCACGTCCGAGAACATGCCGTGCAGTGCATGGCCGAACTCGTGGAAGGTGGTGGTCACTTCGTCCCAGGTCAGCAGGGTCGGCTTGCCGGCCGGCGGCTTGGGGATGTTGAGGTGGTTGGCAACCACCGGCTTGTCGCCGGTCAGGCCCGACTGCGACACATAGGCATTCATCCATGCACCGCCACGCTTGGACTCGCGTGCATACGGGTCGAAGATGAAGATGGCCAGCTGGCTGCCATCGGCGTCGAACACGTCATAGACGGTGACGTCGTCGTGGTAGACCGGCAGGTCGGTGCGCTGCTTGAAACTCAGGCCGAACTCCTTGCCGGCGGCGAAGAACACGCCGTTCTCCAGCACGTTCTTCAGTTCGAAGTAGGGCTTGAGCTGCGATTCGTCGAAGTTGTACTTGGCCTGGCGCACCTTCTCGCTGTAGAAGGCCCAGTCCCACGGCTGCAGTTCGAACGTCGGCTTGCCGGCGGCCTTCTGCTCGCTGTCGATCATCGCCTGCAGGTCAGCGGCTTCGCGCTTGGCGTTGGTGACGGCGGCCGGAGCCAGCTGGCCGAGCATCGCGTTGACTGCTTCCGGAGTCTTGGCGGTCTGGTTGCCCAGCGAATAGGTGGCGAAGTTCGGGAAGCCCATCAGTGCGGCCTTCTCGGCGCGCAGGGTCATGATGCGCGACACCAGTGCGGTGTTGTCGTACTCACCGCCCTTGCTGCCACGCGAGATCGAGGCTTCGTAGATCTTCTGGCGCAGTTCGCGGTTGGCCAGGTTGGTCAGCGGCGGCTGGCCGGTGGTGTTGAGCAGGGCGATGACGTACTTGCCATCCAGCTTGCGGGCCTTGGCGGCTTCAGCAGCGGCGGCGATCTGCTCGGCCGACAGGCCGTCCAGCTGCTTGACGTCATCGACCACGATGAAAGAAGCGTTGACCTCGGCCAGCACGTTCTGGCTGAACTTGGTGCCCAGGTTGGCCAGCTCGGCGTTCATTGCCTTGAGCTTGGCCTTGTCTGCGTCGGACAGCTTGGCGCCGGCACGGACGAAGTTGTCATGGTACTTCTCGACCAGACGCAGGCTCTCAGCGTCCAGGCCCAGCTTGGCGCGGTTGTTGTACAGGGTCTCGATGCGCGAGAACAGCTTGCCGTTGAGGTTGATGGCGTCGCTATGCGCAGCGAACTTGGCGGAATAGTCGGCCTGCAGCTTCTTGCGCGCGTCGTTGGTGTCGGCGCCGATCAGCGCGAAGAAGACAGTGGTGGCGCGGTCGAGCACGGCGCCACTGTTTTCCAGCGCAACCAAAGTGTTTTCAAAGGTCGGCGCGGCTGGGTTGTTGGCGATCGCTTCCACTTCCTGCAGCTGCTGCGCCATGCCGGCGTCGAAGGCCGGCGCGAAGTCGGCGTCCTTGATCTTGTCGAACTGCGGGTAGTGCAGCGGCAGCGGGCTTTCAGCGAAGAACGGATTGGCCTGCTGGGCAGATTGGGTGGTCGCAGTGGTTGCGGCCTGGCTGTAAGCCGGCAGGGCAAGACCCAGGGTCGCGGCAAGGGCGAGGGCGAGACGGGTGTTCAAGGCGGAAACTCCGGTAAAAAAGACTGATCTTTCAGGTTACCTGTAGGCGCGCCTGTATGGGTGTGTCGAATGGCATGGTTGCGCTGAAAGGCCACATCTTGCATGCCGTTGGCATCGTGATGGCGTACGCTGGCGGTCCTGTCAGGAGCCGCGCCATGCCTAATGCCTTCGATTTCGAGCTGACCGCGCTGGACGGCCGCCCGCTGCCGCTGGCTGCCTTTGATGGCAAGGTGCTGCTGATCGTCAATACCGCGTCCAAGTGCGGCTTCACCCCGCAGTACGAAGGGCTGGAGCAGCTGTGGCAGGAATTGGGCCCGCAAGGGCTGGTGGTGCTGGGCTGCCCCTGCGACCAGTTCGGCCATCAGGAGCCGGGCGATGCTGCGGCCATCCAGGATTTCTGCAGCATCAATTACGGCGTCAGCTTCCCGCTGTCGGCCAAGCTCAAAGTCAACGGTGCGGATGCTGATCCGCTGTGGCAGTGGCTGCAGCGTCAGAAGCGCGGCGCGCTGGGCATTGCCGCTATCAAATGGAATTTCAGCAAGTTCCTGATCGGACGCAATGGGCAGGTGGTTGCCCGTTACGCGCCGACCGCACGCCCGGAGGCGCTGGAAGCGGATATCAAGGCGGCGCTGTAGGCGCCGTCGTGTGGGAACGAGGTAAACCACGAGGCTCGCAGAAACGCCCAATTCAGCGGCAACAGCAGCTTCGCGGCTTACGCCGCTCCCACAAATCTGCTTATTTCTCTACGAACGCGCGCTCGAACACATAGTGGCCCGGGGTGCCGATGCGGGTGGAGACCTCAAAGCCGCGTGCATCCAGCACGGTGCGAAGGTCGGCTAGCATCTGCGGGCTGCCACAGATCATGAAGCGGTCGTTGGCCGGGTCCAGCTGCGGCAGGCCGAGTGCCTCCTGCATCTGCCCGCTTTCCATCAGCGACGTCAGGCGGCCCTGGTTGGGGAAGGGCTCGCGGGTGACGGCCGGGTAATACAGCAGCTTGTCGCGGACGATATCGCCGAGGATCTCGTCGTTCGGCAGTTCCTGCTCGAAGTACTCGCGGTAGGCGAGGTCCTTCTCGTAACGCACGCCGTGGCAGACGATCACCTTGTCGAAGCGCTCGTAGGTTTCCGGGTCCTTGACCACGCTCAACCACGGTGCCAGACCGGTGCCGGTGCCCAGCAGGTAGAGGTTCTTGCCGGGGTGCAGATCGCTGATCAGCAGGGTGCCGGTGGGCTTCTTGCCGACCAGGACCTTGTCGCCGGGTTTGAGGTGCTGCAGACGCGAGGTCAGCGCACCTTCCTGCACCTTGATGCTGAAGAAGTGCAGCTGCTCTTCCCAGTTGGCGCTGGCGATGGAATAGGCACGCAACACCGGGCGAGCGCCTTCGTTTTCGTTTTCCAGCCCGATCATCACGAACTGGCCATTCTCGAAGCGGAAGCCGCTGTCACGGGTGGTGGAGAAGCTGAAGTAGGCGTCCGTCCAATGACGGACTTCAAGCACCGTTTCGGCGCCAAAAGCGGAAGACATGCCGTGATTCGTATATTGGAGATCGGCCTATTCTAGCCGATTTCCCTTAAATGGGAATGAATCTCATTTGACTGGGGCGTTGTAGTGGCGGGGCCGCCCCCGCGGGGGGGGGGGGGGCTGGGGGGCTGGGCGGGCGGGGGGGGGCGCCGGGGGGGGGGCCCGTGGGGGCGCGGCGCGGGGGGGGGGGGGGGCGGG